>SBGG01000024.1 GCA_006226685.1 Sphingomonadales bacterium | reverse complement strand
GTCAGATGCTGTTGCGTGTATTGGGGGATGTAGAGGCCGGGACGCAAAAAGCCCGCCTTTGGGGGCGGGCTGTTTTGTGTATTTGGTTGCGGGAGCACGCAACTACCGATACCGACATTCGCTCCAAATTGCTGTCTAATCAGCTCAGCGCGACTCTGACAGGGGCGCAACGCACAAGCCTGCTGTCGCCAAAAGAGCCTCAAGGAGGCCCGGAATTCATCGACAAAGATGGACCAAAAAGGAAAAGCCGCCACGCTTCGCAGCGTGACGGCTTCCTGAACCTGATCAGCCGATGCCTGATCGTGAGGCTTTTTCCCCTTACAGGATGGCCACCTCGGGCGCCGCTCGGACCTGCACGTCGCCGTGCTTGATGTTTTGAGACCGTGAGGCATAGGCACGGTCTGTCTTGATGCGTGGAGAAATAGCGTAACAGGCCTCGAATGTCAATCATGATGACGGTCGCACAGCGTTCAAGTCGCTCAGCAGGCAGACCCCACGCTCTACGATCGCACCCTGCTCTCGCAGACATTCCGCCACAGAGATAATAGATGTTCCCGACGACACAAGGTCGTCGATCAGCGCAATCCGCTGCCCTTCCAGGGCGGGCACTTCTCCGCTTACGGTAAACGGCTGAAAGAAGCGCCGCATCGGTTTTGTGACTTCCTTCATCTGGAAATCCGTGTCCCGTTTTGCCCTTCTCAGTTGGCCGAGTTCGGCCTTGAAAGCTCTTTCATCACGATCTTTCGTGAACTGCGGAAAGCTGGCGTCAATGGCGTCCAGAACCTCACCGACGGTCCGCTTGCGCAGAAAGTTCGATTCTACGAGCGGCAAACCCGACACCTCTGCGACGCGCTTTGCAAACAATCGGCATAGGGGCTTGCTCGACGGGACATCCACGAGAGCATCGACATCCAGATCACCGACGAACGCGGCAAGGATCTCATCAGCGCGCTTGTAGAGCATCTGGTGGTACATTGGCTGCATACGGTAGCCGTTCATCTCTTTGAGCGCGTAAACCAGCGGATTGCCATCACGGTCATGTCCTTTCGTGGTTTTTCGGCGAAAGACGTATTGAAGCCGTAGCCCATAAATCGCTCCCTCTGTCGGATTTCCTTCGAGCGAAGTGTCCACAAGTTCCTGATGGGAGTGATCGATGATCACAGTCTTGTTGGCGTAAACGTTTATCCCCAAAAACCCTCAGCCCTCATCTCATGTAACCAGAACAGCGCATCTGCCGTATGTAAAGTATTCGTGTATATGACCTCGCTTCGAGAAGCACCCAGAAATGCTGCCCTTCGGGGCGGCGAAGCCAGCTAGCCCCCCAGACGACGTGCCTTCGCAAAGCCGCGGTCGGTGGCGATAAACCGCTCCAGCATCGGCACGATCAGCCGGACGGGATCGGCAGCGGGCTGGCTGCTCTCGCGAGCCAACACCTCGGCATAGGCAATCAGATCACGGTGGAGCGAGCCGGGCAATTCCAGCGTCACTTTCACGAGTTTGTCTTCAACGAGTGGCCCAAGTTTCAGCTTTGTCATAGTCAGTTCCTGTATGGTTCGAGTACGAGATCCCTTGTCACAATCACCCGCACCGGGAAGCCCGGTCGAATGGTCAGCGTGGGCGCGACCTGCAACTGGCGCTGGACGATCTGCTGCCCGGCCTGATTGATGGTGTCCTGCGCCCCGTCGCGGATGGCGCGGATCAGGCGATCTTCGTCGTCGGTCGCCAGCTCCGTACCGATGCCGAGCAGCGTGGACAGGCCAGCGGCTTTCATCAGATCCCACCAGTGGTAATCGACCCCATCCTCCAGACCGGCATAGCCGGAAGCGTCAGCACCGGGCTGGCGCTCCAGCACGATGGAGCGGCCATTGGGGAGGATCAGGCTGTTCCAGACCAGTAGCACGCGGCGCTGCCCGAACTGCACACCGGCATCATATTGGCCGATGATCCGCGTCCCCTGCGGGATCAACAGCAACGCGCCGGTCGGGCTGTCATAGACATTTTCCGTGACCTGCGCGGTGATCTGGCCAGGCAGATCGGAACGGATGCCGGTAATCATGGCCGCCGGGATTACGGCCCCTGCCTGAAGGATATAGGGCGATGCTGGCGCCATGATCCGATCCATGGCGACGGTCTGACGGTCCACCGGGCCATTGAGAAATGCCGTGTGTCGGTCCTGTGTTGCGGGCTGACCGCCAAGGTCAAGGTCAGCAAGGCTCGGTATATTGGAGCCGGGTGTTGTCGCTGATCGCTGCCCCGACTGGAAGAACACGGTGCTGAGACGCGCAGCTTCTTCCTCGGCGAGACGGCGCTCCTCGGCAGGATCACGAGCGGGCGTCGCCATGGCGGGCGGCGTGACGGGTTGGCCCCGGTTCTGCGCGTCGAGGATCGGGCCGCCGAGATCGCCGGGCAAGGCCGGTCCCAGGACGGGGCCGGTATAGTCACGCGGCAGGCCGGACAGTCCGTCCGCCGTGGGGCGGTTCTCGGTCGAGTAAAGTTCTTCGCCGCCGCCGCTCATGTCACGGGTCTGAAGCGCATAGATCAGCGCCCCGCCGATCCCAAACAGCGCGACGGCTCCGACACCGGCCAGCATCTTGCGCGACAGGCGGGTGACACGCGGCGGTTCGGCACGCAGCCGCATTGGTGCGGTGGTGTCCGCTGCGGCTTCTACAGGGGTGGTGTCTTCGGTCATGACGGGGATTCTCCGGTCGCCTTTGCCGGCTGTGCAGCCTGCCGTTGCTCGATGCGGACGATCCTGACCGTCTGCTGACGATCACCGCTGCCAAGGCGCAGTTCGGCTGCTCCGAACAGGCGGTCCACGATCAGGATATTCTGGTGGATGCGGCTGTTGACGATCTGGGTCTCGCCATCGGAGCCGATGACGAAGATCGGCGGCATCTCGCCCTGCACGATGCCGCGCGGAAAGACGACATAGACTCGACGGCCATCGTCGAAGACGGAAATGGGCCGCCACGGCGGACTGTCTCCGGTCAAGCCATAGCGATAGTTGCGCGCCGCCTCGGCCGGGATGATCGGTGCTGCCGGAACGGTCTGGCGCTGGCCTGCCGGTTGTGCCGGATAGGCCCAGGCGACGGACGGCATGTAGAGGGCCTCACGGGCGCGCAGCTCGATCATGTAGGTGCGCCGGTCTGTCGTCACGACAAGGTTTGTCGCGATGTCCGGCCGCGTCGGCTTGACGAGGATATGGACGCGGCGTGTCGTGCCCGATCCGCTCTCCGTATCGCCGATGATCCAGCGCGCGGTGTCGCCTGCCGCAATCGGTCCCGCGCCGGTCAGGCTCTCGCCGGGTTCGAGCGCAATGGTCGTGATCTGTCCCGGCGCGGCATAGACCTGATAGAGCGCGCCTTCGCTCCACGGATAAATCTGGATGGCGTTATAGTAACCCTCGCGGCGCGGCTCGACGCGGGCGGCAGCATTGGCGTTCTCGACACGGCCCGCCGGCGTTCCGGCAGCGGTTCCGCCGCGCGCGACGGTCCATGCGGGCGGCGTGTGCAAAGGCCGGGGCCGGTCATCGGTGACGGTGGCCTGCACGACAGGCAGCGACGGCACATCGGCATCATAGCTGAACTGCGGGGTGCGGTTCGTGGCGCAGCCAGCGAGCATGGTCGCCGACAGCAGCAAAGCCGCGAAAGCGGGTTTACGGAAAGCCGGAAACGCGGCTGTGTGGAACGTCGTGGGGGTCATTGGCTCATCTCCCGCGACCATGAGATTGCGTTGACGTAGATGCCGAGCGGATTAGCGCGCAGGCGCTCGGCGTCGCGCGGCGTCTGAATCACGATGGTCAGGATCGCGGTCCAGCGTTCGGTCGTGGAAAGCTGGCCGTTCTCATAGTGCCTCTCGGTCCAGGCGACGCGGAAGCTGTCGTTCGATGCGCGGATGACGCTGGACACCTCAACGGCGACCTGTTGCCGGCCAACCTTGGTGAACGGGTCGTTGCTTCGGGCATAGTCATTGAGGGCCGCCGCGCCGCGATCCGTGGTCCACTCATAAGCCCTGAGCCAGTTCTGACGGACAATGATCGCATCGGCCGGGATCGCGCGCACCTGCTCGATGAAGCGGCCGAGATGGAACGCAATCTGCGGGTCAGTCGGGCGATAGTCGGCGTTCGCGGGCGCAACTGTCTGTGCCTGTCCGAGATTATCGACCTGCACCACCCACGGCACCACGGTCCCGCGCGCTGACTGCCAGACGAGGGCGGACGCGAAGCCGGCAGACAGGATCAGCGAGCCGAAGGCCATGAGCCGCCAGTTTTTTGCCTGCACGCGGGCCGAGCCGATGCGCTCGTCCCATGCCTGCGCGGCCTTCTGATAGGGCGTCTCGGGTTCCGGCGATTTGCCGTAATGGGTTGCCGGTCGTTTGAAGAGGCTCATGATCGGTCACTTTCGGAAAGGTTGATGGAGGAGCCGCCGCCGTGGCTGTCGCCGGAGCGCACGGCGTGGGCGGCCATGGTGGCGCCGTGGTTCACGGCCTGGGATCGCTGCATCCGCTGCGCCCAGGCCGGGGGACTGCCAGCGGGGGAAGGTGCGGCTGCGGGAGATGCGCTGGCCCCTCCGACCGTGCCTGCGGTGGATGAGCCGCCCGTCACGCCAAAGGCGGCGCGGGCGCCATCGGAGAAGCTGGATTTGACGCTTTCGGACGCTTTGGAAGCGGCGCGTTTCAGCGGTGATGCGGCGGCGGAGCCGGCGGCGCGGGCAACGCCACCGAGGCCAGATGCTACGCCTGCCGCACCGGACTGGCCGAGCGAGGCCATGCTGTAGGAGGCTGCTGCGCCTCCTGCGGCAGCGGCCCCACCCCGGACGGCGGCGGCTCCACCCGACAGAGCGGCAGCACCTCCCTTGACGGCAAGACCGGCCGCGCCGCCTGCGGCAAGGGCTGCTCCCCCAACGGCGAGGCCGGTTCCCACGGCAGCGCCAGCGCCAAGCTGCGGGCCGCCCGAAACGAGGCCGGAAGCAATGCCGGGACCAAAGATGCCGAGGCCGAGCAGCGATAGCGCGGCAAGAACGATCGCCATCGCATCATCAATGGTCGGCGTGGCACCACCGAAGCCCGCGGTGAACTGCGAAAACAGCGTCGAGCCGATACCGATGATAACCGCCAGCACCAGCACCTTGATGCCGGACGAGACGACATTGCCGAGCACACGCTCGGCCATGAAGGCGGTCTTGCCGAACAGGCCGAACGGGATCAGGACGAACCCCGCCAAGGTGGTCAGCTTGAACTCGATCAGCGTCACGAAAAGCTGGATCGCCAGAATGAAGAAGGCGAGCAGCACCAGCGCCCAGGCGAACATCAGGCAGGCGATCTGGATGAAATTCTCGAAAAACGACCAGTAGCCCATCAGGTCGGAGATGGAATCGAGCAGCGGGCGGCCGGCGTCGAGGCCGGTCTGCGCCACCTTGCCGGGACGCATCAGGTCGGCGGCGGAAAAGCTGGTGCCGGAGGCCTTGAGGCCGAGACCGGCGAAGCTCTCGAAGACGATCTTCGCCAGGTTGTTCCAGTTGGAAATAATGTAGGCGAACGCGCCGACAAACAGGGTCTTCTTGACCAGCCGGGCGATGATGTCGTCATCCGCGCCCCAGCTCCAGAACAGCGCGGCGAGCGTTACGTCGATGACGATCAGCGTGGTGGCGATAAACCCCACCTCGCCGCCGAGCAGGCCGAACCCGCTGTCGATGTAGGAGGTGAAGACCCCGAGGAAGTTGTCGATGACGCCGGTGCCGCCCATGGTTCACTGTCCCCCGTTCTGATGCGGGGCGGCGGGCACCGGCGTCCGGCCGAGAAACCGATCGCGGTTCTCGGCCCAGGTGGCGAGGCAATCGGGATCGCTCGCGGCAGCCTCGCCAAGACGCTGACAATCGCGCAGGCTCTGACGCAACGGATCGGCAGGACGCTGTAGCTCCGGCGCGGGCCTGCCGCGCGACGGCTCGTCCTTGCGGGTCATCTCGATCACCGTGGCGGTGATGGCGATGGCGACGAATATGATCGCGCCCAACCGGGCCAGCATCTTGCCGTCCATGTCACGCCCCTCCTGTCCGGTCAGTTGTTGCCGTTGCCGAACATCTGCGCGTTGCCGGGCTGGTAGCCCGATCCCGGCGTCAGGAAGCGCTCGCGCTGGACGCGGCCCTGTTCGGCGGCGGTGGCGCGTTCGGCCTCGATCAGCGCTTCGGACCGGCCATTGGCCGACATCAGCGCGATCAGGTCGGAAAGCTGCTGTGACTGGAGGGCGAGAAGCTGATTGCCGGCCTGCGTGGCTTGCAGCGCGCCGGTGGCGTTCTGGCTCTGGCCGACCAGTTCCGACATCTGCGTGCGGTTGGTGTCGATATTGCCGACGACGCCTGCCTGCACGCGCATGGCATCCTGCAAGCCGCCGACCGTGTTCTGCCAGCGGGATCGCGCGTCGGCGACAAGCTGGCCGTCGGTCGCGGACAGCGAGACGTTGCCATATTGGGTCTGGAAGATCTGATCGACCTTCTGCACGTCGAACGCAATGTTCTGCGCTTGGGCGAGAAGCTGCTGCGTGCGCTGGACGTTCTGCTGCAACGCCTGAAGCGAGGAATATGGCAGGCTCGCCAGATTCTTCGCCTGATTGATGAGCATCTGCGCTTCGTTCTGAAGCGAGGTGATCTGGTTGTTGATCTGCTCCAGCGTGCGTGCGGCCGTCAGCAGGTTTTGCGCGTAGTTGCTCGGATCATAGACAATCCGGCCGAAGCCGAATTGCGCATGGGCCGGACTGGTCAGCATGGGCGACAGCGCGAGCGGCGCTGCCAGCATGGTCGCGGCCATGAAAATGGCGCGCGAGCGCGAACGGTGAATGGTCATGATTGGGACTCCTTCTCGGTCTGGGGGATGAGATTGGTAAGATCAGGGATCAGGTCGGCCGCCCAATCGACGCCGCGCAGGCGCAGCCAGGCGGCGAGGAAGCCGTGGCGGCCGTGTTCCGCGACAAGTCCGGCGATGCGCTTGTGATCGGATTTCGCGGATGCGGCGCAGAGCGCCAATCCGACTTCGGACAGGCCCAGCTCGAACAGGCGATTTCCCCTGCGGCTCTGGCAGTAGTAATCCCGCTTGGGGGTGGCCCGCGCGAGGATTTCGATCTGCCGGTCATTGAGGCCGAAGCGCCGATAGATGGCCGTGATCTGCGGTTCGATGGCGCGTTCGTTCGGCAGCAGCAGCCGCGTCGGGCAGCTTTCGATGATGGCGGGCGCGATAGTGCTGCCATCAATGTCGGACAGGCTCTGTGTGGCAAAGATGACGCTGGCATTCTTCTTCCTGAGCGTCTTCAGCCATTCGCGGAGTTGGTTGGCGAACCCTTCATCGTCCAGCGCCAGCCAGCCCTCGTCGATGATGAGCAAAGTCGGCCGCCCGTCGAGCCGGTCGCCGATGCGATGGAACAGATAGGCGAGCACGGCCGGAGCCGCGCCGGTTCCAACCAGTCCCTCGATCTCGAACGCCTGCACATCGGCTGAGCCGAGTTGTTCGGTCTCTGCGTCGAGCAGCCGGCCATAAGCCCCGCCAATGCAGTAAGGCCGCAATGCCTGTTTCAGATCATTGGATTGGAGCAGCACCGTCAGGCCGGTGATGGTGCGTTCTCCAACCGGGGCGGACGCCAGCGAGGTCAGCGCCGTCCAGATATATTCCTTGGTCTCGGGCGTTACGGGCACACCCTCGCGGCCAAGGATGGCGGCGATCCAGTCGGCCGCCCAGGCGCGCTCGTAGGCATCTTCAATGCGGGCGAGCGGCTGGAGCGAGACGGACGCCTCATCGCCGTCAGTCAGTCCGCCGCCCAGGTCATGCCAATCGCCGCCCATGGCAAGCGATGCGGCCCGGATCGAGCCGCCGAAGTCGAACGCAAAGACCTGAGCATCGGCGTAACGGCGAAACTGCAAGGCCATGAGGGCCAGCAGCACGGACTTGCCCGCGCCGGTTGGGCCGACGACAAGGGTGTGGCCGACATCGCCGACGTGAAGGGAAAACCGGAACGGGGTCGAGCCTTCGGTTTTACCGAAGAACAGCGGGGGCGCGCTGAAATGCTCGTCCCGTTCCGGCCCTGCCCACACGGCCGATAGCGGGATCATGTGGGCAAGGTTGAGCGTCGAGATGGGCGGCTGGCGAACATTCGCGTAGGTATGTCCGGGGATCGAGCCGAGCCAGGCATCGACGGCGTTGACGGTTTCGGGCATCGCGGTGAAGTCACGGCCCTGAATGATTTTTTCCGCGAGGCGCAGTTTTTCGTCGGCAATGCGCGGGTCGGCATCCCAAACGGTGATGGTGGCCGTGACATAGGCCATGCCGGCGACATCGGCGCCAAGCTCCTGCAACGCCATGTCCGCGTCGAGCGCCTTGTTAGCCGCATCTGTATCCACCAAGGCACTCGCCTCGTTGGTCATGACTTCCTTCAGGATCGCAGCGATGCTCTTGCGCTTGGCGAACCACTGCCGTCTGATCTTGGTCAGCAGCCGGGTCGCATCCGTCTTGTCCATGAGGATGGCGCGGGTGCTCCACCTATAGGGGAATGGCAGCCGGTTCATTTCGTCGAGCAGGCCGGGCGTCGTCGCGGTCGGGAAACCGATGATGGTCAGGACGCGCAGATGCTGGTCGCCAAGGCGCGGCTCCAGCCCGCCAGTCAGCGGCTGATCGGCGAGCAGCGCGTCGAGGTGCATCGGCACCTCCGGCACGCGAACGCGATGGCGGTTGGTCGAGATGGTCGAATGCAGATAGGTCAGCGTGCCGGCGTCATCGAGCCAGCGGCATTCCGGCATGAAGCCGTCGAGCAGCGCCAGCACGCGGTCGGTGCGGTCGATGAAACTGCGCAGTAATTCGTGGGGGTTCACGCCCGATTGCTCGCGGCCCTCATAGAGCCAGGTTTCCGCGCGGGCGGCGTCCTCGGCGGGCGGCAGCCAGAGAAAGGTCAGGAAGTAACCCGACACGAAATGCGCGCCTGCCTCCTCGAAACCGGCCTTGCGCTCGGCGTCGAGCAGCGCGGAGGCCGCTTCGGGAAATTGGCTCGCGGGATAGGTCGCGGCTTCGGAGCGTTGCGCCTCGACGAAGATGCTCCAGCCCGATCCGAGACGGCGCACGGCGTTGTTGATCCGACCGGCGACTGCGACCAGCTCGGCTGCAACGGCAGAATCCAGGTCGGGACCGCGAAATTTCGCCGTCCTCTGGAAACTGCCGTCCTTGTTCAGCACGACGCCGGAGCCGACAAGTGCTGCCCAGGGCAGGAAATCCGCGAGGCGGCTTGCGGTGCGGCGATATTCGGCAAGGTTCATCATGGCCGCGCCCTCACACAGACAGGTGGCCGGGGATGCGCAGATGCCTGCGGCCCACTTCGACAAAGAGCGGATCGCGCTTCGCGGCCCAGACGGCGGCGAAGTGGCCGATGGCCCAGATGGCGAGGCCGACCAGCCAGAGGCGGAGGCCGAGGCCCACGGCCCCAGCCAGAGTTCCATTCATGATCGCGATGGAGCGCGGTGCGCCGCCGAGTAGGATATGCTCGGTCAGCGCCCTGTGAACCGGGACAGTGAATCCCGGCACCGCGTCGAGCTGTTCGAGGCCGCCCGCCATCAGATGAGCGCCCCGCCGCCGAACGAGAAGAACGACAGGAAGAAGCTCGACGCCGCAAACGCGATGCTGAGGCCGAACACGATCTGGATCAAGCGACGGAAGCCGCCGGAACTGTCGCCGAACGCCAGCGTCAGGCCGGTGGCGATAATCACGATCACCGCGATGATCTTGGCGACCGGCCCCTCGATCGACTGAAGGATGGATTGCAGGGGCGCTTCCCAGGGCATCGACGAGCCGGATGCGTGTGCGGCGGGCGCCAGCATCAGGCTGATGGATACGGCTGCCGCCGATGTCGCCATGAAGCGGCAGGCGCGGGAAAGTGTGGGGATCATGATGGGTCTCCTTTTGGGCTGGTTGCGGGGGTGATGGCGTAGTCGCCGTCCGATCCCAGCCCTTCGACGCGGGCGAGTTCGGCCAGCCGGCGCGCGGAACCGCGCCCGGACAGGACGGCAACAAGGTCGATGGTCTCGGCGATCAGCGCGCGCGGGACCGTGATGACGGCTTCCTGAATGAGCTGTTCGAGGCGGCGCAGCGCGCCGATGCCGGAGCCGGCATGGATGGTGCCGATGCCGCCGGGATGTCCCGTTCCCCAGGCTTTGAGCAGGTCGAGGGCTTCGGACCCGCGCACCTCGCCGATGGGAATACGATCGGGCCGCAAGCGAAGGCTGGAGCGCACCAGATCGGAGAGCGTGGCAACGCCATCCTTGGTCCGCATGGCCACAAGATTGGGCGCGGCGCATTGCAGTTCGCGTGTGTCCTCGATGATGACGACGCGATCCTGCGTCTTCGCCACCTCGGCGAGCAGCGCGTTGGTGAGCGTCGTTTTTCCGGTGGACGTGCCGCCCGCGACAAGGATGTTGGCGTGGGACGCGACGGCTTCGCGGAGAGTCACGGCCTGATCGGCGGACATGATTCCGGCCGCCACATAGTCGTCGAGCGTGAACACCGCCACGGCGGGTTTACGGATGGCAAAGGCGGGTGCGGCGACGACAGGAGGCAGAAGCCCCTCGAACCGTTCGCCGGTTTCCGGCAGTTCTGCGGAGACGCGGGGGGCGCGGGCATGGACTTCCGCACCGACATGATGCGCGACCAGTCTCACGATGCGTTCACCATCGGCGGGCGATAGTGTTTCGCCCGTATCGGCCAGCCCTTCGGACAGCCGGTCGATCCAGATGCGACCGTCGGGGTTCAGCATCACCTCGATGACAGCCGGGTCTTCGAGAAACCGCGCAATGGATGCGCCAAGCGCTGTGCGCAGCATCCGAGCGCCGCGCGCAATAGCCTCCGGTTTATGGTGATGTGTCGTCATCTCGGCCCCAATTCAGGCGGGGCGCTACAGACGGACCCCGCAATGGGGTCGATTAAGAAAGCCTGAAATTGGGCCGATTCAACAAGTATTTACGCGCGTGCGGGCATCGGCGGCTATCGGCGGTAAATAGGACGGGTGGCGTCGTGGCAGACTACCCGCCGCATGCAGCAGATTCTTAGGTTGGTGAGGCTGGAATCAATTCGATGGGTCCGTCGCCCCCAAAGCTTCCTTAAATGCTGCTCGCCCGCTGCTCGCGAGCCAGGAACGCAGACTGAGCAGGTCCGGGTTGATTTCCCGCATGACATCGAGGTCGACCCTCTCCGAAAGCGGCCCGTCTTCTAGGCTCTTTGCCATATGCGCCAGGTCCGCATTTGCTGCGAGAACATCATCGGGAAAGCGATCATAGGTGATCTTACGACCAGCAGCTTCGGTGAAGGCAGTCTCAAGCTCGCGGCCGGTTACCCGGTCGCTGGCAATCTTCATGGTCTTGCCGCCGAAACGGGTCTTGTCGGCGAACACGGCCGCCACAAATTTGCCGATGTCATCCACGGCGGTAAGGTGGATCGCGTGATCCCGTCGGATCAGCGACACCAACCGGCTCTGATCCAGGCCAAAACCCGGCCGCACCAGCATCTCCATAAAGATCATGGGGCGAATGATGGTGGTCGTGATGGGGAGGTTGCGGACATGCGCCTCGATGCGGGGCTTGGCGTCGAAGCGTGGCACGCCCGTCAGCGCGTCCCCGGCGCTGGCGCCTGAGGAATATACGAAGTGCTCGATACCGGTTTCGGCAGCGATATCCGCAATCGCGGCTCCATGACGGACTTCGTCGTCAGCAGTGAGGTCGCCCGGCAGCACGCTGAAGACACCATGAGCACCCTTCATGGCCGCGCGGATGGCATCCCTATCCTCGAAAGAGCCTTGAAAGAGCTCGGCGCCTGCATTCTGGAGCGTCAAGGATACGCGCGCGGCGGCGTCCAATACAAACGCACGAACGGGCCACCCTGCCTTCAGCAAGGCTGTGGCGGTCGATCCCCCCTGCCGCCCGGTGGCACCGAAAACTAAAATGGGTCTTTTGTCATCGTTCATTGGATACCCTCGCATGGAACAAGGGCTATCCATATATACCAATATAAATCTGCCGGAAGACGGCACATTTTTCAGCATCAGGCACAAGGATTATACCCTTGGATAAACAAATACATGCCGACGCCCCACAAAGGTCTGGGGACAGCCGGGGGTTCACGCCCATTCCAGCAAACGGTGTCTGTGCACTGTTGAGCGACAAGTGGACCATTCCTGTCCTTTGGCGGCTTTCACTCGCGGGGGAACATCGGCTCCGCTTCTCAGCGATCAAAAAGGAGGTGGACGGCATCACGCAGCGCATGCTGACACTTACGCTCCGCAACCTTGAGCGCGATGGGCTGGTTACCCGCTATTATTTCCCGGAAGTGCCGCCGCGTGTCGAATATGAACTGACCGACATGGGCATCGGAGCTTTGCGTGCCCTTGAGGTATTTAACTTCTGGGTCCAGGACAACATGCATTCCATCAGAGAGCACCGCCGCGCTTACGAAGAACTGAGATTGTAGGTCTGTTTCGTTAAGGCCCACCGCCGGAAGCGGACATGCCGTCTGTCTGGTCATCTTCATTCACCCCTGCCGGGGGCTCGTGGGAAAGCTCGATGTCGCGCGACAGTTCCTTCAGGAACCTGTCTCCACTCGCCAGCCTGCGGCCAAGGTTCTGCATGAAGCCCTCGAACCGCTCGTTGCCCTTGATCCGTGCGGATTGCTTGGCACTGTCCGGCAACGGCGGGGTCATCGTTAGCCAGAGATGGACGAACAAAGAGAGCGTCTCGCCGAGCACGGCGAGATCTTCATCCAGCGTGCCAATCTGTCGGCCGATCTTGTCGAGGCGGCGCGACATGGCTGCTTCCAGCCGATCCGACGTGTCGCCCGACAGGAAGGATGCGACGGCCGCCTCGACGATGGCGGACTTCGAGACCTGCCGGCGCAGCGACAGCGCCTCGACCTGTTTGAGCAGTTCCGGGTCGAAATAGACATTCATGCGGGTGCGGGTCGTCATTGGCTCCCCCTCAAAGCTCGATGCCATCATCAGGATTCATGGACGCCTGCCGGGCGATCATCCGCATCCGCGACCGCAGCGCGCGGGCCTTGGCGGCGTCCACATCCGGCTCGTCGTCCAGAATGTCGAACTCCTGGGCTGGCGATGTCGGCGGCGGGACGATTTCCTCATGCTCGTGCAATTCCGGTTCGCGGCGGATACCCGCATTGTCGGGATCGCCCTCCGCGTCGCTGGCGGCGGGCGCAGCAGACTGGTCCGCCGCTACGATGACGCGGCTCGTCCAGTCGTCGGTTGCCGGCTTCGTTGCTGGAACGGATGGCAGTTCGGGTGGCGGCAGGATTCGCTCCTGCAATCGCGCGTCCTCGAAATAGCGGGCCTTCTTCGCCCGGATCGGCGGCGTGCCCGCCACCATGACGATCTCGTCGGCGGGCGGAAGCTGCATGATCTCACCGGGGGTCAGCAGCGGCCGCGCAGTCTCCTGCCGCGAGACCATCAGATGTCCGAGCCAGGGCGCGAGGCGATGGCCGGCATAGTTGGTGGAATCGCGCATTTCGGTCGCGGTGCCGAGCGAGTCCGACACGCGCTTGGCGGTGCGCTCGTCGTTGGTCGCAAAGGCGACGCGCACATGGCAGTTGTCGAGGATGCTGTTGTTCGGCCCGTAGGCGCGCTCGATCTGGTTGAGCGATTGGGCGATGAGGAAGGATTTGAGGCCGTAGCCAGCCATAAAGGCGAGCGCGGACTCGAAAAAATCCAACCTGCCCAATGCAGGAAACTCGTCCAGCATCATGAGCAGGCGATGCCGCTTGCCGGAAAGGGTCAGTTCCTCGGTCAACCTGCGGCCGATCTGGTTGAGGATGAGCCGGATCAGCGGTTTGGTCCGGTTGATGTCGGACGGCGGGACGACAAGGTAGAGCGTGACCGGCCGGCGGCTGCCGACCAGATCGGCAATCCGCCAGTCGCAGCGGTCTGTGACGCGCGCCACGACCGGATCGCGATAGAGGCCGAGAAACGACATGGCAGTGGACAGCACGCCCGACCGCTCGTTCTCGCTCTTGTTCAGCAGTTCGCGCGCCGACGAGGCGATGACTGGATGAACGCCAGCTTCGCCCAGATGCGGCGTGTCCATCATCGCACGCAAGGTTGCTTCAACCGGGCGACGAGGATCGGACAGGAAGTTGGCGACGCCGGACAGGGTTTTGTCCTTCTCGGCATAGAGGACGTGCAGGATCGCCCCGACAAGCAGGCTGTGGCTGGTTTTTTCCCAATGGTTGCGCTTATCGAGGCTGCCTTCGGGATCGACCAATATGTCCGCGATATTCTGCACGTCGCGGACTTCCCACTCGCCCTGCCGCACCTCCAGCAACGGATTATAGGCGGAGGACTTGGCGTTGGTCGGATCGAACAGCAGCACGCGACCGTGCCGAGAACGGAAGCCCGCTGTCAGGGTCCAGTTCTCACCCTTGATGTCGTGGACTATGCAGCTTCCCGGCCAGGTCAGCAGCGTCGGCACGACAAGGCCGACGCCCTTGCCAGACCTCGTGGGGGCGAAGCATAGGACGTGCTCCGGCCCGTCGTGGCGCAGATAGTCCCGGTAGTATCGGCCGAGCAGGACGCCGTCGGGGCCGAGTAGTCCCGCGCTGCGGATTTCCTTGTCCTCGGCCCACCGTGCAGAACCGTAAGTGGCGACGCCGCGAGCTTCGCGCGCCCGGATGATCGACATGAGGATGGCGGCGGCAATGGCGAGGATACCGCCCGACGTGGCGATGGCCGCACCCTCCATGAAAATCGCGGGTGCATAGGCGTCGAAGGAGAACCACCACCAGAAGAAGGCGGGCGGATGATAGAATGGCCAACCGGCCAGATCGAACCAGGGGTTTCCGAGCTGGGGCTGAAAGCCGAGCCGGAACGCCACCCACTGCGTCGCGGCCCATGTCATCATCATGACAATGGTGAAGACGACGGCTATTTGCCCCCAAAGTATTCGACCTCCGCGCATCGTGACTCCGATCAGAAAAATTGATGGAGCCGATCAGAGAATGGGCGATTAGGGATGCAGCAACAGTAAAAGTGTTGCGGTAGGGTCGCCGGATACTATTGGCGGCAAATAGGATGGGTTGCAGCGGCACTATTGCGGCACTGTTCGGGATGGTTTACCGCGAATCAGGTTTTGACCGTGGGCTGCTCAATTTCGACGCTAAAGCCAGCAGTTTAGTCAGCGAGGGATCGCGGTTTTGTGGCGACCAGACTGCGGAAAAGGCGATAGTTTCAGGTTCGTCGCTGATCGGTAGAAAGATAACATTCGCTGCTCTGCCTGCTGTCCCTTCCTCGACAAAAAGCGAAATGCCATGCCCGGATGCAATCATTGACAAGAGTGCCGTGCGCCCGATGTCGACGCGTTGCAGCGGCGGCATAAGCCATTTTCCGGCTGAGCGCAGTAGGATCAGGCCCTGAACCTGGGGGCCTGTGCCGCCGTGGCGGACGAGGAATGTCTCCTCTGCAAGTTGTCGCCATTCGACATCTTGCTGGGCTGCCAACGGGTGCCTCACCGATAGCGCCACCATCAGGCGGTCATGCCAGATGACGCGGGAATGGAGGTCAGGGATTTCATGAGTGCAGGCCATGAAGGCGAGGTCTAGCCGGCCATCACGCAACATGAGCTGCGCCTCGCGCGCTGTGCTTTCGGTTATGTGCAGGCGGATACCTGGATGCTCATCGTAGAACCGGCGGAACAGACGATCGAGGATGGAGTCCGATGTTAGAGCATGAACCCCGATGCGAAGGTCGCCGTCCTCGCCGCGTGCCTGCATCCCGGCTGTCATGATCGCGTGATCGATGATGCCTAAGGCATCGCGAACCTGATCGACAAAACGGTGTCCGGCTCTAGTCAGCCGGACGCCGCGAGTGTTGCGGTCGAAGAGCACAACGCCAAGGTCTGCCTCCAGCGCCTTGATGCGGGCGCTGACGCTCGACTGGCTGGTGCCGAGCGCCTGTGCGGCGCGATGGAAGCTGAGATACTCGGCAACGGCCAAGGTCTGGATCAGCGCGATCATCGGGATGCGCACGCCGAAAACTGACAACGGGGCGTCTGTTGGCCGATGTCGTCGCTGGCGCCGCATTCCTAGACCTCGGCGTTATGGATTTGCCGAGATGCGGTTTCAGCGCAAACACGATGCCGAGAAAGGGAAGAAAGCCTAGTGTGGCGGTCGAGCGCCAGCGTTTTGCTGAAAAACGTCCTCATGCGACGTCAACTACATTGGAAGCCAGCAAGCCGATGTTTTGAGCGAGCTGCATTTCGTGCTCACCCGATGCGATGGTGCTTTGAAGGACGTCGTGCACAACCTTTGCGGCGTCGCTCGCAGCCTCCATCAAGGGCCGACCATTTGCCAGGTTGGCCGTCAGAAGACCCGTGAAAAGGTCTCCTGTTCCAACGGGCACGATTGGCAGTCGAGGGGAAATTAATCGAGCCGGTTGTTTCCCGTCGAAAACAACATTCTCAAGTGAATTTCTTGGTGTGTCCGTGAATGCGCAGCCCGTTACAATAAGGCTGGCGTTTCGATATGCGCGGACATGCGACGCACCAAGTTCCAATTGGCTCCATGACGACGACGAGTTCCGAGCAATAAGGCCGAGTTCAAATTGATTAGGGGTCAGGATGTCTGCGAGCGGCACGAGATGGTCTAGCAGACATTCGATGACTTGATCGGCGACGAATACGCCGAGATTAGAATCTCCCATTACCGGGTCACAAATATAGGTGATGTCAGGGTTGATTTGCCTGGCTCGCTTGACGAAGGCCGCGACGACCTCGCCATTAGCCCGCGAACCTAGGTAGCCGGAAACGATGTATCGGCTTGTCTCGATTAGGCCTCGCTCTTCTACGCCGCGTAGGAGATCTCCGACGAGTTCCGATTCCAGAACCCGTCCTCGCATCGTCTCGAAGCCGGGGTGGTTGGATAGCAACGTCGTCGGCACTGCGGCGACATTGAGTCCTCGTGCCTGCATAGGCAGAACGGCGGCGCTATTGCCGACGTGCCCATGCACGACCTGGCTCTGGATCGAGATAATGGACGTCGCCATTGGCATTACTCCGCTGCGCTCTCGCTCGGGGCAAGCTCGGTGCGCCGCTTTGGCAGGCGACCATTCAGAACGGCATATGAGAACAGGCCGATCACAAGCCCCCAAAATGCACCGCCTATGCCGAGCATGGTGATGTTCGCGGCAGATGCGAGAAAGGTAATAAGTGCCGCTTCGCGGGAGGCCGGAACGGCCATGGCTCCAGCGAGACTTCCGCCGATGGTGCCGAGCAATGCCAAGCCGGCAAGTGTGGTAATAAAGGTCGCCGGGAATGCCATGAATACGGCTGCAAGCGTCACGCCAAATATGCCGACGAGCACATAGAACACACCTGCCGCGATCCCGCCGATCCAGCGTTTGGACGGATCTTCGTGCGCTTCTCGTCCCGTAACGATCGCTGCGGTGATCGCTGCGACGTTGAAAGCATGCGAGCCGAACGGCGCCATGAGCAGCGACCCTAGACCCGTCACGGTGACGATGGGGTTGGCGCTCGTCTTGAACCCATCGTTGCGCAACACCAGCATCCCCGGCATGTATTGACCGGTGAGCGTGATGAGGAACAGCGGCAGCGCTACACTCAACAGGGCGTTCAGCGAGAATTCGGGCATCGTGAACACGGGCGCAGCGAATTTGAGTTGCAGCCCGGTCAGATCGACACGATCCTGCACCAGCAGGAAGACAAGACCGATCAGCAAAATGCCCACGACAGCGTAGCGCGCTGTAAAGCGCTTGAGCAGCACATAGGTCACGATCAGCAGGCCGACCAGAACCGGATCGACACTCGCGCCGCCGAAGGCTCCGATGCCAAATTGCAGGAGAATGCCTGCAAGAAGCCCGGAAGCGATGCCGGGAGGAATAAGTCGGATGACTTTCTCGAAATAGCCTGAGAGACCCAAGGCCACGAAGGCGGCCGCTGAAATGATGTAAGCCCCTATCGCTTCGGGGTAGGATGTCGTCGCAAGGGCTGTGACCAGAAACGCGGCTGCCGGTGTCGACCAGGCGGTGATGATCGGTTCTCGGTATCGCCAGCTCAGGATGATGCCCGTCAGGCCGACACCGATTGAGACGGACCAGACCCACGAGGCGGTGAGTTCAGGACTGAGACCAGCAACGCGCGCCGCTTGGAAGACCAGAATAAACGTGCCGCCATAGTTGACGATGACGGAAATCAGGCCCGCGACTATGGGGTGTGTAAGGTCTTTCAGTTGAATGGGGGACGATGATGAACTCGACTGCATGTTTCGGGCGACTTTCTTGAGATCGGGCGCTGAGGCAAAGAACAGCCTCACCTCTACCCCATCAATGGCAGGATGCGCCCTGCCATTTATCTCAAGTGATGCAGGCCATTCTTATTGGCGGCATTCATCCGATATCTGTTGAGTTGCGGGTCGCTTGGCAGGCTGAGCGGACTGGATGGTCGGGGATGGTCATCGCCCTGCGACCGGCGCGGGTCGGGAGGCGTCTATTCGCCCTTAGCGCATGACGCTGAGAAGATGCCGGTCAGAAGACGGTGAGTTAGAGATCAGGTGAGTTCGCGCAATGTCAGCAGAGCACCGGAAGCGAACATCAGCCAAATGAGGAGCCAACGAAATTGATGGTCAGTTAGCCGACGGAAAACGGCAATGCCGATCTGTGATGCGATGAGAGTTGCCGGAAGCGCAACGGCTATCATTATAAGCGTGTCGCTCGAATAGTATCCCTGCCAGGCAAAAAGGACGGTGGCGATGCCAAGGATCACGACGTTGTAGGGTCGAAGAACCGCGCTGGTTTCGCCCTTGCTCCAGGGTTGCAACGCGCACCACATCGTCGGCAGCGCTCCAGAAAGAGAGGCAGCGCCTCCAAGGATGCCTCCGAGAAATCCGACGAGCGAGTCCGCAACAGGCAGGGGACGCTGGATTTGAGGCAATGATCGGCGGAGGACAAAAAATGCGCCATACAGGAGCATGAAGCCTGCGATCACGAGCTTCAGCACGGCTGCGCTTATAAAACTGAGAACCGCCAGGCCGATCGGCAGCCCGAGGATCGCAGGTAGTAGAAATCGAGAGAGTCTCCCGTTCCCCCGGAGTTCCCTACGGGTGAACCATATGCTTTGGACGCCGCTAACCACAGACATTGCAGCAGCGATGGAAACCGCCTGCCACGGCGGCATAACCTGAAGCCAGATGCCGAGGGAGAGCAGTGCTGTGCCAAAGCCGGCCAGCCCGTTGATGAAACCGCCTGCCGCCGCGCCGGCCAGCAGAGCAAGGATTACTTCAAGCGACACTTCAATATTTTTCCAAGACGGTGACGATTCGTTGCAGACCATTGTTCTACCAGTATAATGGACTGACAACACCCGCCACTTCTCAGGATGGAATCAGACCAATTGTTTAAGCACTCCCAACTGGAATCCGTGAAGGCGTGGCTGGCGCATCCCTCCCATGCAGCTATGCCGCTTCATGCGCGGATACAGCGTGCGATCAGACAGTTGATTCTGGATGGCGCACTCGGCGCCGGTAAACCGCTTCCCGCCTCGCGAGCGCTTGCAGCATCTCTGGGCGTGTCGCGGGACACGATTGAATCTGCCTACACTCAGCTTCACGCTGAGGGGTTTATCGAGCGACGTGTCGGCAGCGGCAGCTTTGTCGCTGAGATGACCGAGTTCGCTCCCGGACAGCGACGATCGAGACGCGATGCCTTGTTGCGTAATCAGGCTCCGAACCTGAGCAAACGCGGGGCAGCGATGTTCAACGGCGGTGGCGTGCGCTCCATGTTGACCCCGAGAGCGTTCACGCACGGCATACCCGAGACACGCACATTTCCAATCCAGCTGTGGGAGCGGTTGGAGCGGCAGGTCTTGAAAGACTATGGAACCAAGGCGCTGCTTCATGGCGATCCCCAGGGGGCCGAACCACTCAGGCGGGCTATAGCGGACTATGTGAATCTTGAACGTGGCGCTCGCGCGACGGCGGATCGCGTGCTGGTGCTGACCAGTTCGCAACAAGCCATGATGCTTTGCGCCAGCATGTTGCTCGATCCTGGCGACCGGATATTTATTGAAGACCCAGCCTATCATGGGGCGCGAAAGGCTTTTGATGCTGCAGGCCTGGAATGCGTGCCTGTTCGGGTGGACCGGCAGGGAATCGTTGTAGAGCAGATCATGGATGATCCGCGCGGGGCAAAGGCTGTTTCCCTCACGCCTTCCCATCAGTTCCCGACCGGGGCGAAGCTGGCGCTCGATCGCCGCCTGGCGCTGATCGAATGGGCCGCACGGCATCAGGCCTGGCTTCTCGAAGACGATTACGACAGCGAGTTTCATTACAACGGCAAGCCAACGGCGTGCGTTCAGGGCCTCGATCCTCACGACCGGACAATCTATATCGGCACTTTCACCAAGTCGCTCTTCCCGAGCTTGCGGATCGGTTACGTCGTGCTTCCGCCGCAACTGGTCAAACCCATGACCGTGGCGCGCACATTGCTCGACGGTCATACTGCTCTAATTCCGCAATTGACCTTGGCGCGCTTCATGGATGGCGGACATTTCGGGGCGCATGTCCGCACTATGCGAGGCATCTATGCCGAACGCCTTGAAGCATTGACGAACCTCGTTGAGCAGCACCTTTCTGAATTTGTCGAGGCCCGCGTCCCCATGGGCGGCTTGCAGATGCCCTGCATTCTGACATGCGACTTATCAGAACGTGCGGCGATTGATGCGGGCCGTCGCGTCGGGATCGAACTGTTCGGCCTGTCGGGTCTGCACGCGTCCGAAAATGCCAAGGCCGGATTTTTGATGGGGTTTGCCGCCTACACCCCCGAGGAACTGGAGATGGCCGTGAAGAAGCTGGCTGACGTGTTGCGTTCGACCATCCGCAACTAGGCGAGCTAGACCCGCTCCCTCCAAGAATCGCCGGGTATACGGATTTAATGGTTGATGGGGCACCTTCACCCCATCAATCTGATACCACCCTCAGATGGTTGATAGATCGACTCCGTAGTTGAGTTCCTCTGCGAAGTCCGGCAGTCCGTAACCGATGGTTTTCTTGTAGAAAGGAGAGACCTTCGCAGTCGGTGCCTTCTTCTTGTGCTTCGTGGTGTAGAGCATTCGTGCCCGCATCACCTCGAAGGAGTAACCGCGCCCTTCACGGTTCTTGTCCTTGGCCAGTCGGTTGATGGACTCCGTGTAAGCGTTGGTGACGGGCATGTCCGTCTCGAAGTAGGTCATGGTCTCTTCGCGCCAGTTTCCCACTGCCCTGACCAGATCGCTCCAGACTTCCTTTTGGCCCTTCGGGATGGTGGCTATCCACTCGTCCAGGGCGGCTTCTGCCTGGAGCCGTGTGGTGGCGTCCCAGATGCCGTAGAAGCGCTCCTTGTGCTCGTAGGCGGCCAGCAGTTGCGGGAACGCGCCTGTCCAGGTCTCCATGATGAGGCGCTCCCGGTCTGAGACTTCGTGAGCGCGTTTCAGCAGGATTTTCCGGTCTCCCTTGAGAGTCCGGCTCTGGGACGGTTTCGGCTCCTTTCTGAGGCCCTTGCGCACTCTCTCTAGGGCATCGTTGGCCATGCGCACCACATGGAACTTATCGACCACGATACGGGCCTGGGGCAGCACAGCCTTGACCGCTGCCCGGTAGGGGTTCCACATGTCCATGCTGACGATCTCGACCTTCTGCCGGTCTTTCAGCTTCATCAGGTAGTTGGTCACCACGTCCTGGCGGCGGGTGGCCAGCAGGTCGAGCAGGGTTCGCTCCTCAATGTTGGTTAGAATGCAGCGGTAGCGCTTGTTCAGGTATAGCTCGTCAATGCCCAGGATGCGGGGCGTCTCGAAGCGGTGCCAGCGCCCCAGGAACTCGGCGCGGGCGTTGAAGATGTCGCGCACCGTCTTCTCGTCCAGGCCGGTCTGTGCCGCCACAAAGGTGTAGGGGTGGTTGTAGGATTCCTTCTCCACGTACTCATGCAGCCGCAGTGTCATACGGAATCCGTCCACCATCTCCGGTAGCTGGGGCCTGAATGTTGTCTTGCAGGCCCGGCAGGTGTATCGGCGGCGGACCACCCAGAGAGTGACCCGCTTGCCGTGGATGGGCAGATCACGATAGGGAACGTCACGCTTGCCGAACCGTACGAACTCACCCTGCACGCCGCATTCCTCGCAGGCTACTGGTGTAGGTGCTTCAAGCCGAAAATGTATGTCTTCATTCTGCTCATCAGAATCCACCAACTGGTACCCAGGAAGGCTTAACGAATTAATCATCTCCCGCCTTGATCAGAAAAACAGGTAGGTGGCGTAACCGGCAATCATCGCCATAGCAAAAATGACTGCTAAAAACGCCGCTAAAAGCTTCAGCGTGAACAAAGAGCGCAACAGAATGAGCTCAGTCAGGCTGGCTCCGGCACTGCCGATGATAAACGCTAGCACCGTCCCGGCACCCACGCCTTTGGCCATCAGAGCCGCTGCCAGAGGTATGACGGCTTCAGCGCGAATATACAACGGCACGCCGATGACAGCGGCAACTGGAATGGCAAAGGGATTATCTGGGCCTGCATACTGCTCCAATAAGTCAGTGGGCATGAAACCATAGATCACGCTGCCAATCGCAATACCGATGAGCAGGTAAGGCAACACATCGATAAAGTCCGACCAAGCTTCCCGCCACACACCACTGTACTTCCCTTCTTTCTTAACCGTGACAGTGGGTTGACTGTCACAGCATTCGCTAGACGTAGAGACTGTTGTCTTCCTATCAGCCCCGCAAGAAGCCGTCTTCGGAGTGGTGTCGCAGCTGTTGGTGCCGCAACTCGATGCGGTCGATGTAGCACTGCACGGGCTTGCTG
Organism: Sphingomonadales bacterium; assembly: GCA_006226685.1. Lineage (GTDB taxonomy): Bacteria > Pseudomonadota > Alphaproteobacteria > Sphingomonadales > Sphingomonadaceae > Sphingobium. Next base: position 3,060 of record SBGG01000024.1, on the reverse strand, counting down.
ATGAACTACATCCACTGCTCTCTTGTGTCGCCGTCCGGCGCACATAACGCTCGAAGCCAAGCGTGTGAAGCAGCCATCCGGCACCTACCGCGACCACCAAAGCGGCGAGCACATAGATAGCAGTAAGTGTCCATCCAAACGTGGCAACCAGCAGGCCGACGACGATAGGATTCAGCAACGGAGATGTGAAAAGAAACACCATCATCGGCCCAAAACCGGCCCGTGCCCGAATCAACCCTTTCAACATGGGGATAGTCGAGCAACTACAGAAGGGCGTTATAGCTCCTAAACCAGCAGCAAGAAAATAGCCTCGCTTCCCACTGGAAGTCAGTAACGCTTCCACCTTGGATGGTGGGATGTGACGTTGAAGAACTCCGACCAGCAAGCTAATGCCAATGAATAAAACCGATAGCTCGATAGCGAGAAAGGCGAACATGCCTAGAGCGTCTTGGAGTTGAGGTGACATTCAATATTGCTCCTATATTTCTAGTTTTATCGAACTGATGTGCGAAGCCTACTTGCGTTTATCCGGTCTGTCAACTATAATTCTAGAAACATCGAATCGCTGGAGCGTGCTATGGATCACGAAAAGGTTGCAGCCAGCTTAGCTGAGCTAGGGAATAGTCACCGACTGTCCGTGTTCCGCTTTCTGGTCAAAGCTGGCCATGATGGGGCTTCGGTCGGAGATATCCAGAAGGGGCTGGGTATTCCTGCTTCGACGCTATCACATCACCTTGCGCGCATGGCCAAGGTAGGGCTGATCCGGCAGGAGAAACATAGCCGCACGATTGTCTGTATACCCGAGTATGGGCACCTAGAGAATTTGATCGGTTTCTTACAAGAGGAATGTTGTGCAGGTGTTCGGATTGCGCATGAACCAGAACCGCTTTGACGCTTGCCCAGCTCTCGCTGTCCTCCCTAGTCAGCATCGCTATGAAGACTCAGGCGAAGGTGGAAACAGAAAATTGGCAGTAGAGTAGGCTGAAGAGGATCAATCAGATAATCCGCTGAGAAAGATTTTCTTCTTTACATCTTTGGCATTTTATCAACCAGAAATTCCGGATACCCGAATCGCCAAACACAATTGGCCTGCACCATATGCAGGAAATGGATGGGCGCAACATACCACTGATCTGATAGGGCTGCGCTGACAGCCCGCCGCGTCGCGTCGATGCGGCAGCGCACAAACGCGCCCTAGCGACAAGGAGATCAGGGATGGAAGCAATGGCCGTGCAGCACCTAAGTCAGTCCAACAGCGCCGGTGGCATCCGAAAAGAAAGCCTCACAAGCGCCGATAGTGCGGTATTTGCGGCGATTGCCGACGAGCGGCACCGCCAACTCAATTCCATCGAATTGATCGCTTCCGAGAATTTCGTCAGCCCTTCTGTTCTGGAGGCGCAAGGCTCGATCCTCACCAACAAATATGCTGAAGGCTATCCGCATCGCCGCTATTATGGGGGCTGCGCGAATGTGGATGTGGTTGAAGACCTCGCCATCGAGCGCGTGAAGCAGCTTTTCGGCTGCGACTTTGCCAACGTGCAACCCCATTCCGGCAGCCAGGCCAATCAGGCGGTGTTCCTCGCGCTGCTTTCACCCGGAGACACGATTCTCGGCCTCGACCTGAAGGCCGGCGGGCATCTCACCCATGGGGCATCCGTGAACATATCAGGCCGCTGGTTCAACGCCGTCAGCTACGGGGTCGGCCCGGACAGCCATGTCATCGACATGGATGAGGTGGCCGAGGCTGCGCGCACGCACCGTCCGAAGCTTTTGATCGCCGGCGGATCAGCCTATCCGCGCACGCTTGATTTCGCACGCTTCCGGCAAATCGCCGATGAGGTGGGTGCAATCCTGATGGTCGATATGGCGCATTTTGCCGGGCTGGTGGCAGGCGACGCGTATCCCTCGCCATTCCCGTTCGCTCATGTTGTGACTTCGACGACCCACAAGACCTTGCGTGGGCCACGCGGCGGCTTCGTCCTGACCAATGATGCCGAGATTGCGAAGAAGATCAATTCGGCGACATTCCCCGGCCTACAGGGCGGCCCGCTCATGCACATCATCGCCGCCAAGGCCGTTGCTTTCGGCGAAGCGCTGCAACCCGACTTCAAGATCTATGCGCGCCGCGTGGTCGAGAATTGTCAGATACTCGCCCAGACTCTTTCCGATGGCGGTTTGGCGATTACCTCGGGCGGGACAGACTGCCATCTCGCCGTCGTTGATCTTCGGCCGCTTGGCGTCACGGGCAATATTGCCGAAAAGGCGCTGGAATCGGTCGGCATCACGCTCAACAAGAACGCCATTCCAAACGACCCCGAAAAGCCGATGGTGACGTCCGGCGTCCGTGTCGGCAGCGCGGCGGGAACCTCGCGCGGCTTCGGACCCGACGAATACCGGACGATCGGAACCCTCATGCTTGACACGTTGCAATCGGTCCGCGCCGATACGCTCGATGCCGACCGCGCGCGTATCAGCGGACAGGTGCATGAATTGGTCGCGCGCTTCCCGCTCCCCTACTGACGATGACGGTGCGGGGACGACGTTTAAAATGACGCAGCACGGTGTTGAACTTTCCATGGAGGACATCGCCCGCTTCGGTGGCGATCCCTCCAGCGCCTTCGCCGCCAACCTTCAGGCGGTCAAGGCGCGTATAGAGGCCGCGAGCTTTCGCCGCGGACGCAAGCCGGAGGATGTTCGCCTGCTGCCCGTCACCAAGACGGTTCCCGCCCATATCCTGCGCCTCGCATATGCGGCGGGCATCAGCGACTTTGGAGAAAACAAGTTGCAGGAGGCCAGAGACAAACAGGCGCTCCTTGCTGATCTGAACATCCGCTGGAGCATCATCGGTCATCTCCAGACCAACAAGGTGAAATATCTGGTTCGCTTCGCTTCGGAGTTCCATGCACTCGACAGCATCCGTCTGGCAGAGGAACTGAATCGCCGCCTGGATGCCGAGGGCCGCGATCTCGACGTCTTCGTTCAGGTGAACACCTCGGGAGAGGCAAGCAAATATGGATTGCACCCGGATGAGCTGATGGCATTCGTCGAGCGGTTGCCGGA
>SBGG01000063.1 GCA_006226685.1 Sphingomonadales bacterium | reverse complement strand
CTTGGAAAGGCAACCAGCCTTACCGGCGGGCCATTCGGCCCGATAGGATCGCCATTTGGACGCCTCAACGGTGTCAGTAATGGGTCCTGACCCTAGGGCCACAGGCGACCGAGAGGCTCTGACCTTCCCCAACCCCTCAAACGCCAGCCCGATCACGAAATAGCGTCGGGGCCGCCAGAGCCGGACCACATTTGATTCACGAGAGCTGAGCCCCGACAAGGCCGACCGCGCAGGCTTATTGGCCGTGGGTCCGACATTGCCAGTCACCAACTGCGCCCCTTCAGGCACATCCAGTATCAGCGGAGAGGCCGAGAGATCCGGATCCTACCAGCCTCACCCTCCCCTTCGTCCTCCGGCCAGCCGCTTCCTTATCATGCAGGCAATTGGGCCTCGTGCGGTTGTCCACTCCGTCGGGAACCGCTTAGGGTCAGGCCCCCCCGGCACAAAAAAGATGGGCCGGTACATTGCTGTACCGGCCCGAGTTATGTTCGCAGGAGGAACAACGGGGGGACGGGGCGTTCTTTCGGCCCCGTCCCGATCTCAATCAGTTGTAAGCACGCTCGCCATGTTCGCCGAGGTCGAGACCTTCCTGCTCGACTTCCTGGCTGACCCGCAGGCCGGTGACAGCCTTGGCGATGTAGATGGCGATCGCGGAACCTACGGCGGCCCAGACAATCGAGATGACGACCGCAGTCAGCTGGATCATCACCTGCGCGCCCATCGCGGTCGAACCGTCGCCCGGTCCACCCAGACCCGGCTGATAGACGATACCGGTGCCGATCGCGCCGATGATGCCGCCCACGCCGTGGATACCGAAGGCATCGAGCGAGTCATCATAGCCGAGGGCCGGCTTGACCTTCGACACGAAGAGGAAGCAGATGACCGAGGCAAGGGCACCCAGAACAATCGCACCCATCGGGCCGGAGTTACCGGCGGCCGGGGTCACCGCGACCAGACCGGCGATGAGGCCCGACGAGAAGCCGAGAGCCGAACCCTTGTGGCCGCTGAGACGCTCGACGAGCATCCAGGCGAGGCCTGCCGCCGCAGTGGCGACAAAGGTGTTGATCATCGCAAGGCCGGCGGTGCCGTCCGCTTCGAGTTCCGAACCGGCGTTGAAGCCGAACCAGCCGACCCACAGCAGGCCAGCACCGACCATGGTGAGCGTCAGGCTGTGCGGGGGCATGGGTTCCTTCGGATAGCCGCTGCGCTTGCCGAGGATGAGGCAGGCCACCAGAGCCGACACACCGGCATTGATGTGAACCACCGTGCCGCCGGCGAAATCGAGCGCGCCCATGTCCAGCAGCAGGCCACCCGTACCCCACACCATGTGGGCAATCGGATAATAGACGATCGTCGACCAGATGAGGACGAACACCATTGCCGCCGAGAACTTCATGCGCTCAACCGTCGCACCGAAGACCAGCGCGGCGGTGATGGCCGCGAAGGTCATCTGGAAGCTGAGGAACACATATTCGGAGATAACCTCGTCAGAGAAGGTCGCCGCCGTGCTGTCCGGGGTGACCTGCGAAAGGAAGAGGTTGCCCCAGGCGAAGAGCTTGTTGTGTTCCGGCCCGAAGGCGGTCGAATAGCCCCAGATCACCCACATCAGCATGGCGAGCGCAGCCGCCGCGCCGACCTGAGTCATGGTGGAGAGCATGTTCTTCGAACGGGTGAGGCCGCCATAGAACAGAGCCAGACCCGGCAGGATCATCATCAGGACAAGGACGGTCGATGTCATCATCCAGGCATTGTTGCCGGGATTGGGAACCGGCGCGGCAGCCGCCGCTGCTTCCTGCGCCCATGCCGGCGCGGAGACGGCGAGCGTCGCGACTGCGGCTCCCAGCGCGCCACAAATCTTTCTGGAAATGGTCATTATTCCCCCCTTCATCACAGCGCCGTTTCGCCGGTTTCGCCGGTACGAATGCGCACCGCCTGGCTCACTTCGAGAACGAAAATCTTGCCGTCGCCGATCGCGCCGCTATTGGCGGCCTGCTGCACGGCTTCGACCACGCGGGGCGCAAGATCATCGTCGCAAACCACCTCGACCTTGATCTTCGGCACCATGTTCGTGCTGTATTCGGCACCTCGATAAATCTCGGTCTGCCCCTTCTGGCGCCCGAAACCCTTGACCTCGCTGACCGTCATGCCCGCGACGCCGACCGAAGACAGGGCTTCGCGAACATCGTCCAGCTTGAACGGCTTTATGATTGCCATGATAAGTTTCATGCTACCCCCTTTTCTGGTGTGCAGAAACATACAAGCAAAAGCCGTGCCAACTCCTTTACGGCAGGTTAACGTGGCCTCTCGATGCGATGGAATGAGGAAATCGCCATAAATTTGGGCAGATCGGCAATGATGCCTTTTTTTTGGGCACCCAGAAAGACGGGCCGGCAGAAATGCAGCGGCGAAAAAGCGAACCACATCAAGGACCAACTGGCTCGGGTCCAGCTCCTCGGGCCGTTCAACCCGATATGCATGTCATGGAAGTGCCTCAGCAACCCCAGCTATCAGGGCCCATCCTTAAGGATGGACATCCTGCCCAGCGGCATTTCGCGCGGCGCGCACCCCCGCCGTGCCGCTTCGACGTTCCGCCCCCTGACACCAGAAGGCCGATAAAAAGAACGGCTGCAGATAGCCTCTTTCACATCCGGCCATGGAGCGCCACCCGCCCCGAAAACCGCGCGAGAAGGGTGACATAATGAAAAAGGGGGACAGGCACTATGGCCATGTCCCCCTTCCCTATTCCTGTTTTTTAGGACGATTACATCGCGTTCGCGACGTTGTCCGCCATGTTGCCAGCAGCGTTCGCGGCATTACCGCCAGCGTTCATCGCGGCGTCCATCGCATTGTCAGCGGCATCCATCGCGTTGTCGGTCAGGTTCGCAGTTTCATTAGCCGCGTTCGAAGCTTCTTCCTTCGAGCAAGCGGCCAGGCCGAGCGACGCTGCGAGAACGAGCGAAAGTGCGATAGTCTTGGTCATGGGCAAAACCCCTTCTCTGAGATAAAACCGACGCAGACTTATCCCGGAGAAAAGCTCACCCCCATTAAGCCTGCGGGCCGATACCTAATGCTTTGCAGGTGCGAACGCAAGCCGATCTTGAAGCGCGACACCTTCGCAAGCCTATGTGGACAGGGAAAAGGAGACCCGATCCACGCATATTTCATCGAGCATATTGACCCATATAAAGAATTCTTTATATGCCACCCAATGACCGATCTTCTGGACATTTTCCGGGCCCTTGCCGACCCCACGCGAATGCGCATCATGCATTTGCTGGGGGCGATGGAACTGTCCGTAGGCGAGGTCGCGCAGGCCCTTGCCCAGAGCCAGCCGCGCGTATCCCGCCATGTAAAGATATTGGCGGAAGCCGGGCTGATCGATCGCCGCAAGGAAGGAAACTGGGTCTTCCTGCGGATCGGCGCGACGCCGGCCTGTACGAAGCTGATGGCGCTGTTCGACGGCATAACGGAGTCCGAAACCGAAGGATTGTGGCTGAAGGCCGACCTTGCGCGGCTGGCGGCGATCCGGGCCGACCGGGTGCGCGCGGCCAATGAGTATTTCGCGTTACATGCCGACGAATGGGACGCGATCCGATCACTGCATGTGCCCGAAACGCAGGTCGAGGCGGCAATGACGGCGATGCTGGGCGACGGACCCGTGCGGCATCTGCTTGACCTCGGCACCGGGACCGGCCGGATGATCGAGCTGTTCGGCCCCCGGGCCGGGCGCGTGAGCGCGATCGACCGCAGCCCCGACATGCTTCGCCTCGCCCGGGCCAAGCTGCCGGAAGAAAGCGTCGACAAATATAATCTGCTGCTTGGCGATTTTTGCGACCTGCCGCTGGATGATGGCAGCGCCGACCTCGTCACCGCACACCAGATATTGCACTATACCCCCGCCCCGGATCGCGCGATCGCCGAAGGCGCGCGCATTCTGGCCGAGGGCGGCCGGATGCTGGTCGTCGACTTTGCGCCGCATGACCGGGAGGAATTGCGCACGCGCGATCAGCATGAGCGGCTGGGCTTTTCCGACGAACAGATGGAAGGCTGGTTCGAAGCCGCCGGGCTCCTCCTGCAAGATGTGGATACGTTGCCCGGCACGGAACTGACAGTGAAATTATGGCTGGGGCGGCGTCGCGGCGCCAATGTCCTGCCGATCAGGGAACGACATATAGTATGAATGCGAACAGCGACGCACTGGCCGAGGCAAGGCGCATCCTCGAAACCCCGCTCTATGCCGATCTGGGCGGCGATGCGGAAGTGAGCTTCGAATTTTTCCCGCCCAAGACGGAGAAGATGGAAGAGCAGCTCTGGCAGAGCATAGAGACGCTCGCGCCGCTGGGGCCGCGTTTCGTTTCCGTCACCTATGGCGCGGGCGGATCGACAAGGGAACGCACCCATAATACGGTCGCGCGCATCGCCAGGGAAACCGGCATTCCGGCTGCTGCCCATCTGACCTGCGTTGCCGCGAGCAAGGCCGAGATCGCCGATGTCGCCAATGCCTATTGGGAAGCAGGTGTACGCCATATCGTCGCACTGCGCGGCGACCCGCCCGAGCAGGGTAGCCCTTTCGTTCCGCATCCGCAGGGCTATGCCAATGCCGCCGAACTGGTCGCCGGCCTGAAGCAGCTTCACGATTTCGAGATTTCGGTTGCCGCCTATCCCGAAACCCACCCCGATGCGATCAGCCCGCAGGCGGATATGGACAATCTGAAGCGCAAGATCGACGCCGGGGCCACCCGCGCGATCACACAGTTCTTCTTCTCTCCGGAAACCTATTTCCGTTTCGTCGATGCCGCCCGGGCGGCCGGAATAGAGGCGGAAATCCTGCCTGGCATCATGCCGGTCACCAATTTCAACGGCGTCCGCAAGATGGCCGCGATGTGCAATACCGATGTACCGGACTGGATGGAGCGATTGTTCGCCGGGCTGGACGATCACCCCGGCGCGCGTCAGCTCATCGCAGCGACGCTCGCCGCCGAACTGTGCCGCAAGCTTTATGCCGGCGGCGTACGCAACTTCCATTTCTACACGCTCAATCGCGCCGAGCTGAGCTATGCCATCTGCCATCTGCTCGGCCTGCGCCCGAAGGACAAGACGATATGACCCTCCTCCCTTCCGAGGCCGAAGCCCTGTTCCGCGAACGAGCGAAGCAGAAGATCATGGTGTTCGACGGCGGCTATGGCACGTCGATCCAGAAATATGGGCTGACCGAGGCCGATTATCGCGGCGATCTCGATCTGGAAAAGGACCAGAAAGGCAATAACGACCTGCTCTGCCTGACCCGGCCCGACGTGGTGAAGGCAATCCATACCGCCTATCTCGATGCCGGTGCGGACATGATCGAAACCAACACGTTCAGCGGCACGCGCATCGCGATGGCCGATTATGGCTGTGAGCATCTGGTGCGCGACCTCAACATCGCGGCGGCAAAACTGGCGCGCGAGGCGTGCGACGAAGCGGAGGCGAAAGATGGCGTGAAGCGCTTCGTCGCCGGGTCGATCGGCCCGACCAACAAGACCCTGTCGATCAGCCCGCAGGTCAACGACCCGGCCTTTCGCGAGATCGATTTCGACACGCTGAAGGCGCAATATCGCGAGCAATGCGACGCGCTGATCGAAGGCGGGGTCGATTTCCTGCTGGTCGAAACCTGCTTCGATACGCTCAATGCCAAGGCGGCGGGCATGGCTGCGCGCGAGGCCGAGGCCGCCGCTGGGCGCGCCGTACCGCTGATGCTGTCCTTCACCATCACCGACATGTCGGGCCGCAACCTTTCGGGCCACACCATCGTCGCCTTCTGGTATTCGCTGCGCCACCTGAAACCGCTCACCATCGGCGTCAACTGCGCCTTCGGAGCGGACAAGCTGCGTCCCTATCTGGCCGAACTGTCGAAGGTCGCCGATGCATTGATCCTCGCTTATCCCAATGCGGGCCTGCCCAATGAACTGGGGCAATATGACGAACTGCCGGAAAAGACGGCAGAGCTGATCCGGGTGTGGACGCAGGAAGGCCTTGTCAACATGGTCGGCGGCTGCTGCGGCACCACGCCCGCCCATATCGCCGCCATTGCGAAGGCTCTTGTCGGTGCACCGCCGCGCAAGATACCGGACCTTCCCGTCGTCACCCGCCTCGCGGGCCTCGAACCCATGCATATCGCAGCCTGAGGCAGAAACAGATGACCACGCAAACCCCGAATTTTTCAGGCGCGAATTTCGTCAACATCGGCGAACGCACCAACGTCACCGGCTCGGCGAAGTTCAAGAAGCTCATCATGGCGGGCGATTATGCCGCCGCCGTCGACGTCGCCCGGCAACAGGTCGAAAACGGCGCCCAGATCGTCGATGTCAATATGGACGAGGGCCTGCTCGACAGCGAAGCGGCGATGGAGCAGTTCCTGAAGCTCATCACCGCCGAACCGGACATTTCCCGCGTGCCGGTGATGATCGACAGTTCGAAATGGAGCGTGATCGAGGCAGGTCTCAAATGCGTGTCGGGCAAGCCGGTTGTCAATTCGATCAGCATGAAAGAAGGCGTGGAACCGTTCCTCGATCATGCGCGCAAAGTGATGGCCTATGGCGCGGCGGTCGTCGTGATGGCGTTCGACGAAGTCGGGCAGGCCGACACGAAGGACCGCAAGGTCGAGATTTGCGAACGCGCTTACGGGTTACTGATGGACATCGGCTTTCCCCCCGAAGACATCATCTTCGATCCCAATATCTTCGCGGTCGCGACCGGGATCGAGGAGCATAATAATTATGCGGTCGATTTCATCGAGGCTTGCAAGGAAATCCGCAAGCGTTGTCCGCATGCGCATATTTCGGGCGGGCTTTCCAACCTCTCTTTCAGCTTTCGCGGCAATGAGACCGTGCGCCGTGCAATGCACAGCGTGTTCCTCTATCATGCGATCCCGGCCGGGCTGGACATGGCGATCGTCAATGCGGGACAGCTTGACGTTTATGACACGATCGACCCGGAATTGCGCACCGCCTGCGAAGATGTGATCCTCAACCGCGATCCCGATGCGGGCGAACGGCTGGTCGCGCTTGCGGAAAAGTTCAAGGGCAAGGATGCCGCCGCCGAAAAGGCCGCCGAGGAATGGCGCGGCTGGCCGGTGGAAAAGCGGATCGAACATGCACTGGTCAAGGGCATCGACGCCCATGTGATCGCCGACACCGAAGAAGCCCGGCTTGCCATCGCCGCGCGCGGCGGTCGCCCGATCGAGGTGATCGAAGGCCCGCTGATGGACGGAATGAACGTGGTCGGCGACCTGTTCGGTTCCGGCAAGATGTTCCTGCCGCAAGTGGTGAAATCGGCCCGCGTGATGAAGCAGGCGGTCGCCCATCTCTTCCCCTATATCGAGGCGGAAAAGGACGCCAACGCAAAGGGCAAGGGCCGCATCGTGATGGCGACCGTGAAGGGCGACGTGCACGACATCGGCAAGAACATCGTCGGCGTGGTGATGCAGTGCAACGGCTTTGAGGTGATCGACCTCGGCGTGATGGTGCCCTGGGCCGACATATTGAAGGCGGCGAACGAGAATGAGGCGGACATGATCGGGCTTTCCGGCCTCATCACGCCATCGCTGGACGAGATGGTGACGGTCGCCGAGGAAATGCAGCGCGCCGGTTTCACCATGCCGTTGCTGATCGGCGGCGCAACGACATCGAAAGTGCACACCGCGCTGAAGATCGACCCGGCCTATGAAGGCCCGGTGATCCATGTACTCGACGCCAGCCGCGCGGTCGGCGTCGCCACCGCTCTCGTCAGCGATACGCAGAAAACCGGCTTCGTCGGTCAGACGGCGGACGATTATGCGCATATTCGCAATGTTCGCGCGGGCAAGGGCCAGAGCGCGCTCATCAGCATAGAGGATGCGCGCGCCAATGGCTTCGCCATCGACGAGGATCTGAAGCCCGCCGCGCCGAAACAGCCCGGCCTGCACGTCTTTCCCGACTGGGACCTTGCCGACCTGCGCACCTATATCGACTGGACGCCCTTCTTCCGGGCATGGGAGCTGGCGGGCAATTACCCCGCAATCCTCGACGATGAAATCGTCGGCGAAAGCGCGCGCAGCCTGTTCGACGATGCGCAGAAGATGCTCGACCGGATTATCGCCGAAAAATGGCTGGTGGCAAAGGGCGTGGCCGCACTCTGGCCGTGCCGTCGGGACGGCGATGATGTCATCATCCATCTCGACGAAGATAATCATGTCCGCATGCCATTCCTGCGGCAGCAGATCGCCAAGCGGGAAGGCCGCGCCAATATGTGCCTGGCCGATTTCATCTCGCCCGATGGTGACTGGATCGGCGGCTTTGCGGTGACGGCGGGCCATGGCATCGAAACGCATCTGGCCGCATTCAAGGCCCGCCATGACGATTATAGCGACATATTGCTGAAGGCGCTGGCGGACCGGCTGGCCGAAGCCTTTGCCGAGCGGCTGCACGCCCATGTCCGCACCACCCTCTGGGGTTATGCGGAGGGCGAACAACTGACCAACGAGGCGCTCATCAAGGAGCAATATCGCGGCATCCGCCCGGCGCCGGGTTATCCCGCCTGCCCCGACCATAGCGAAAAGCCGATATTGTTCGAAATGCTGGACGCGACCCATCATACCGGCATCACGCTGACCGACAGCTTCGCCATGTGGCCGACCGCCGCCGTCAGCGGCTTTTATTTCGGCCACCCGCAGAGCGAATATTTTGGCGTCGCGCGCATCGGCCGCGATCAGTTGGAGGACTATGCGAAGCGGCGCGGCGTGGACGTGGAAACCGCCGAGCGCTGGCTGCGCCCGAATCTGGACTGATCCGGGCGCAGAGGCCTTATCTGTCCTTCACGCACGGGCCGTCGGCGATCACCAGATAGCCGTCCGCCCGTGCGGTGCAGGCATTGGGGAAGGTCTTCCGCTTCCACCCCTTCGCCGCGCAGACCGGCGCATATTCGCGGGTACAGGCGTGCGCGGGCGGCGGCTTGCTCGGCCTTTCCGGGCGCGGCATGGTTTCCCGACACCCCGCCAATAGGAAGGCGGAAAGCAGGATCGAGGCAGGCAGAGACATTTTCCGAAATAGAACCACGACACCTTCTCCCGACAAGAGGTACAACCCGGACTCTGTTTTCGGCACCCTGCCGCCCCGTCCCTTTGGATGCAAGCATCCTCAGGCTACGGCCCCGCCTCCGCTCTCCTGCCGTGTTCGCCAGAGCGACCAGCCGACCCCGGCCGCGAGGATCGAGAAGCTAATGCCCAGAGACACCACCGGCGGAACCTTCTCCAGCCCCAGCAGATCGGCGAGGAATATTTTCGACCCGACGAAGATCAGCAGCACCGCCAGCGCATATTTGAGATAGGCGAAGCGATGCACCATCGCCGCCAGCGCAAAGTAGAGCGCGCGCAGGCCGAGGATCGCGAAAATATTGGAAGTGTAGACCACGAACGGATCGGTGGTGATCGCGAAAATCGCCGGGATGCTGTCCACCGCGAAGATGATATCGACAAATTCGACCATCAGCAGCGCGACGAACAGCGGCGTCACCATCAGTGCCGCCTTCGTCTTGCCCGGCTCCTGTTCCCGCACGAAGAAATGATGGCCGCGCAACCCGTCCGTAATCGGCAGCCTCGCCTGCAGGAAGCGATAGATGGCGCTGCCCTTCACATCATATTCCTCGCCGGCGGATCGCCACATGCTGATCCCTGTCCAGATCAGGAAGGCGGCGAAGACATGGAGAATCCATCCGAAATTCTCGACCAGCGCCACGCCCATGCCGATCATCGCGGCACGCAGCACGACCACGCCGAGCACGCCCCAGAACAACACCCTGTGCTGCAAATGGCGGGGAATGGAAAAGGCCGTGAAAATCATGGCGATGACGAAGATATTATCCATCGCCAGGCTTTTCTCGATCACAAAGCCCGTGAGATAATCCATGGCGACGGCATCGCCCAGATGCCACCAGACCCAGCCGCCGAATGCCAGTGCCACGCCAATATAGAGAGCCGACATCAGGAGGCTTTCGCGCACGCCGATTTCCCGGCTCTTGCGGTGCAGCACCCCAAGATCGAGCGCCAGCAACGCCACCACGGTCGTAAAAAAGGCCGCCCACAGCCACAGAGGCGTGCCGAGCCAGTCGGTCAGGAACAAATCCATTGGCCGTCATTCTTCATTGAGGGAAGGGAAATGCGAAAAGGCGGGAGGCACCGGGCCACCCGCCACGCCGGTCAGGACAGTTGCAGAACGCGCCCGCCCCCATCATCCGGGCTAGCCTGTTCTTGATGCGTTGTCGCATCCGTCCAAGCTGTTGCAGGCGGAACGGATCGGGCAGGGAACGGCTGCGTTCGGCATGCAAGGCCTCGTCAAGCTTCTGATGACGGCTGAGCAGATGGAAAAAACGATCGTTCATAATGGCACTCCTCGATTGGATCTGATCCAATCGGATGTCCCGGAGCGCATGGAAAAGGGGGTCAGAGCCAGCGCACCGGGATCATCCGATGCGGTCCGACATCACGAAGGTGCAACAAACACCTTTCGCCAGAGGGGCCCGGCCCGCATCAGATATCTGGGGCCAGTGCCGATGATTTTCAAGCCCCCTCCGCCATAATGTAGGAAATCATCGACAAAGAGGCGCCATTTTGTTGCTCTTACGACATGGAGATCCCGGCCCGCCCCTTTTTTCCGACACCTCTCCACCACCAATAGATGCGTATCCCCGGAAACAGGCAAATATTTGACAGGTCAGGCCCCGACGGGCAGGAAAGGGGTCTTCTCTATCCCGCCTCAATTACAGGAGCTTTCGCCTGCCCCAAGGAGGCAGGTCGCCTTGCGCCCGATCATGACCGATATTCCTTCTTCCGTTATTGCCCCTTTTTCCAATCTGCCCGCCTGGGCGGAAACGCTTCTTGGCCTTGCCGCGCTGGTCCTTGCCGCGACAATCGCCAATTTCGTCATCAAGAAAATCATCCTACGGCTGGCGCTGAGCCTGTTGCCGGATGAAGGGCCGACCCCGGCGCCGATCGTCGCGCGACTCGCGAATCTGGTGCCCGCCATCATCCTTTCGCGCGGCATAGAGCTGATCCCCCACCTTTCCGAAGGCGTCATCACGGTAACCCATAATGTGGCCACCGCCTTCATCATCCTGACAACCGTGCTGGCGATCAATGCCGGACTGAATCTCGTCAATGAATTATATCAACGCCGCCCCAACGCACTGAACCGCCCCATCAAGGGCTATCTTCAGGTCCTGAAAATAGCCCTGTTCGCGGGGGCTGCTATCCTGATCGCAGCAGCCTTGATGGAGCAATCCCCGCTCTTGCTGCTTTCCGGCCTCGGCGCGATGGCCGCTGTGCTGATGCTGGTGTTCAAGGACACGATTCTCTCTCTCGTCGCCTCCGTTCAGCTCACCTCGAACGACATGATCCGGGTCGGCGACTGGGTCGAAATGCCGCAACTCAACATAGACGGCGACATTATCGACATCGCCCTGCACACGGTGAAGGTGCAGAACTGGGACAAGACGATCGCCACCGTCCCGACCCACCGGCTCATCACCGACAGCTTCCGTAACTGGCGCGGTATGGCGGAATCCGGGGGACGCAGGATCAAGCGCTCCCTTCTCATCGACCAGAACAGCATTCGGTTCCTGACCGATGAAGAGGAGGCCGCGCTGCATCGCTTCGCCTTGCTGGACAATTATCTCGATCGCAAGGAAGCCGAACTGAACAAGTGGAATCAGCGCCTGGGCGAGAAGGGCGAACAACCGGTAAACCAGAGACGCCTGACCAATATCGGCATTTTCCGCGCCTATATGACCGCCTATTTGCGGGCGCAGGCGCGCATTTCCAAGGACATGACGCTGATGGTCCGCCAGTTGCAGCCGGGGTCGCAAGGGTTGCCGATGGAAATATATTGCTTCACCACAACCACGGAATGGATCGAATATGAAGGGATTCAGGCGGATCTGTTCGATCATCTTCTGGCGATTCTACCCGAATTCGGCCTTCGCCTCTTTCAGGAACCGAGCGGTTCCGATATGCGGCAACTGCTGAGCGGGGCGGCATAGACCATCCTTGCGTCCTTCCCTTGTCGCCGCAGATTGACTTTTGCCCGACCTTTCCCTATCGGCACCAGTCTGTTTGGCGGCTGCCTGCGGGAAAGTCCGGTGAAAATCGGGATTTCCGGGCGGTCTCTTTTTGTCATACATGATTCGATTTTTGAGGAATGAGCGATGAAGCGCACCTATCAGCCGAGCAATCTCGTCCGCAAGCGGCGTCACGGGTTCCGCAGCCGCATGGCGACTCCGGGCGGCCGCAAGGTGCTGCGCGCACGTCGTGCCCGCGGCCGCAAGAGCCTGTCGGCCTGAACGAGGCCGCACCGTCCCTGTCGTTGCACATTATCCGCAAGCGCGCGGATTTTCTTGCCTGTAACAAGGGACGGCGGCAGCCGATGCCGGGTTTCGTCCTGCTGGTCCGTGACCGCAAGGATGGCGATCCGGCGATGCGGCTGGGCATTACGGTAACGAAGAAGATTGGCGGCGCTGTCGTCCGGAATCGGATGAAGCGCCGTTTTCGCGCACTGGCGCGGACGATTTTACCGCAATCGGGCGTCACCGGAGCCGACCATGTGCTGATCGGCCGGTCGGACGGCATAGAGCGCGATTTTTCGGCCCTTACACGGGAGCTGGAAAAAGCGCTGGTCCGTGTCAAGGCGCCGCCGAGCGAACAGGAACTACGCCAGAACCAGCGGCGGGATCAGCCCAAACGGCCGGGAAAGCGCCGATGATCGCGCGCCTTCTCATCCTCGTCGCCCGTTTCTGGCAGATCGGCCCGTCGCGCCTGATCCCGCCCACCTGCCGCTATCAACCGAGCTGTTCGCAATATGCGATCGAGGCCTTGAAGAAATATGGCGCGATCAAGGGTAGCTGGCTGGCATTGAAACGGCTATTGCGCTGCCATCCATGGGGCGGGTGCGGTCACGACCCCGTTCCATGACCGAGGACAAGTGAAAAGCCGTCCAGCCCCGGACCATCATCGGGCGGCCTGATTTGGGGAGCATTTCCACAGTGGACGAAAAGCGGAATATCATATTGGCGGTGGTGCTGACCGCGCTGATCCTGTTCGGCTGGCCCTATATCGCCGATCGGCTGTTCCCCGAATCGATGCAGCCCGCGCAGCAGCAGACGACGGAACAACAGGCCGGGGCAGCCGCCCCTGCGGCGCCGACAGCCCCGGTAACGATCCGTGATCGCTCCGTCGTACTGAAGGACAGCCCCCGCGTCCTCATCGAAACGCCGAAGCTCAACGGCTCGATCTCGCTCAAGGGCGCGCGCATCGACGACATCACCCTGCCCACCTATCGCGAAACGGTGAAGAAGGATTCGCCGCCGATCACGCTCTTTTCGCCGGGCGGCACACAGAATTCCTATTTCGCCGGTTTCGGCTGGTCGGGCGATGGCCTGAAGGCGCCCGGCAACGACACCCTCTGGCAGGCAAGCGCTAACAAGCTGACCCCGACGACACCAGTCACGCTGTCATGGAATAATGGTCAGGGCCAGATTTTCACGATTCGCTTGTCGGTCGATGAAAATTACATGATTACCGCCGAACAGAAGGTGGCGAATATCGGCACCGGCACCGTCGGCGTGCGCCCCTATGGCTTCATCAGCCGCGCGGACAAGCCTGTCGATCCCGATACCTGGACCATCCATATCGGCCCGATGGGCGTGTTCAACGGCGCCGCCGATTATGATGTCAACTACAAGGATCTGGACGAAGGCAACGCCCCCGGCACCTTTACCAGCACGGGCGGCTGGATCGGCTTTACCGACAAATATTGGCTGTCCGCGCTGGTTCCGGATCAGAAGGCCCGGTTCGACGGACAATTCCGCAAGGGGACAGGACAAGGCTATCAGGCCGATTTCACCCTGTCGCCCACCCTGCTCGCCCCCGGCAAGGCGGTAACTCACACGTCTCGCCTGTTCGTTGGTGCGAAGGAAGTGAAAACGCTCGAAGCATATCAGGACAGCGGCATTTCGCTGTTCGACCGTGCAATCGACTGGGGCTGGTTCTACTGGTTCGAAAAGCCGATCTTCGCGCTGCTCCACTGGCTGTTCACCGTCATCGGCAATTTCGGCGTGGCGATCATCTGCCTGACCTTCATCGTGCGCGGCCTGATGTTCCCGATCGCGCAGAAACAGTTCGCTTCCATGGCGGCGATGCGGGCGATCCAGCCGAAAATGAAGGAATTGCAGGAAAAGCATAAGGACGACAAAGCAACGCTTCAGGCCGAATTGCTCGATCTGTACCGCAAGGAAAAGGTCAACCCCTTCTCCGGTTGCCTGCCGATCTTCCTGCAGATCCCGATCTTCTTCGCGCTTTACAAGGTGCTGATGCTCACCATCGAAATGCGGCACCAGCCGTTCGTGCTGTGGATCAAGGACCTCTCGGCCCCGGACCCGCTGCATGTGCTGAACCTGTTCGGCCTGCTGCCGTTCACGCCGCCCAGCTTCCTTGGCATCGGCATTCTCGCGATCATCCTCGGCATCACCATGTGGCTTCAGTTCAAGCTGAACCCGGCGCCGATGGACGAGGTGCAGAAGCAGATCTTCGCGATCATGCCGTGGATGATGATGTTCATCATGGCGCCGTTCGCGGCCGGGCTGCTGATCTACTGGATCACCTCCAACATGTTGACCATCGCACAGCAGAAATGGCTCTACAGCCGCCATCCTCAGCTCAAACAGGCCGCAGCCAAGTGAGTGGCCTTTCGGAGAATGAAGACCTGATCGAGACGGCCCGGCGTATCTTCGCCGGGCCGATCGCCTTCCTGAAATCCGCGCCGTCGCTCAAATATCTGCCCGACGCGGAGGTGAAGGAGGTCGCCTTTGCCGGGCGGTCCAATGTCGGCAAATCCTCGCTGCTGAACGCTCTCACCAACCGCAACGGGCTTGCTCGCACGTCGAACACACCGGGCCGGACGCAGGAACTCAACTTCTTCGATGTGGGCAGCCCGCTGCTCTTCCGCCTCGTCGACATGCCGGGCTATGGCTATGCTAAGGCGCCCAAGGATGTGGTGAAGCAGTGGCGCTTTCTGGTGAACGACTATCTGCGCGGGCGCGCCGTGCTGAAGCGCACGCTGCTGCTGATCGACAGCCGTCACGGCATCAAGGAAGTCGATCGCGACGTCATGAAGATGCTGGACGAAGCAGCGGTCAGTTATCGCATCGTTCTGACCAAGGCCGACAAGGTGAAGGCGAGCGATCTTGCGGCCGTGACCGAGGCCACCGTTGCCGAGGCCCGCAAACACCCGGCGGCCCATCCGGACATCATCGCGACCTCATCCGAAAAGGGCATGGGGATCGCCGAACTGCGCGCGGCGGTAATCGAAGCGCTGGATTGAGGCGGGACCACTGCCATGCTGAAGCTCATCATCGGCAACAAGGCCTATTCGAGCTGGTCGCTGCGCGGCTGGCTGGCGGTGAAACAATCCGGCCTGCCTTTTGAGGAGCTGGTGCTGCCCATGTACGATGCGGCATGGCCGGAGCGGAAAACCCGGCCCGATCTCGCCGTCTCTAACGGCAAGGTGCCGACTCTGTGGGATGGCCCCATCGCGGTTTGGGACAGCCTTGCCATTCTCGATTATCTCAACGACTTCACCGGCAACAGCCGGTTCTGGCCCAAGGACAAAGCGGCCCGGGCGCTCGCCCGATCCATAGCGGCGGAAATGCACAGCGGCTTTCAGGCCCTGCGCAACAGTTGTTCGATGAATGTACGCCGCATCTTCACCGATAGGCCCAGCCGGACCGTTCTCGACGACATCACGCGCATCGCTATGCTATGGACCGAAGCGCGCACCCGCTTCGGTGCAGCCGGCCCTTATCTGTTCGGCGAATTTGGCGCGGCAGACATCATGTTCGCGCCGGTCATCTTCCGCATCCGGAGCTATAGCCTGCCGGTTGAAGCCATGGCCCGCGATTATGTCGAAACCATGCTCGACCACCCCTGGATGATCGAATGGGTCGAGGAGGCGAAACGGGAGAGCTGGCTCATCCCCCAATATGATGGCGGCCCGGAGTATAGCTGAGCCGGTTGAACGAATGCCGGGTCATTCCTACAATCCGGCAATGCTCCGTTCCGCCGCTTCGGCGGCGCGGCGGGCGGCGCGGAGCAGATTTGCCTGAAAATCGCCGACGCTTTCGCCATTCGCTTCGTCAGTCGTCGCCTTGATCGCCGCCCAGGGCAGCCCCAGCCGCTTTGCCACCTGCGCCAAAGCACCTGTTTCCATATCGACCAGATCGCCACCCAGCCCCTCGCGCAGGCGAAGACTGTGATCCGGGCATTCGACAAACGCGTCTCCGGTGACGATCCGCGCCATGGGCAGGCCGATATCGGGCAGCGGTCGGGCGAGAAACGCCTCGACGCTCGCCGGGCCGATCGGCCAGCTTCCGGCGGTATAATGGGTAAACCCTTCCGGCCGCTGCGCACCATAGTCGCCCTGCACCGCCTCATGGATCAGGAAACAATCCCCGGCCTTGTCCGAAAGCTTGCCCGCCGTGCCGATAATCATCAGCATCTCGGCGTGATGCACCGTCGCCAGCATGGTCGCGGCGATGGCCGCATGGACCTTGCCCACGCCGCAGCAGCAAATGGCGATCTCATGCCCCGCATGGGTGATGAAGCGAACCGAAAGATGGCCATGCTGCTCCAGCCGCTCATGCTGCCCCGGCAGGAAGGCATCGGCTTCTTCCTCGACCCCGGTGATGATGCCGACACGCATGATCTCAATCCCCTTCGAAGGCCATTAATGCATGGCTGTTCACACCCTGTCCGGCAAGCCGCGCAGCGCCGCCCAGATCGGGCAGGTCGACAAGGAAACGCGCCTCCGTCACGATCGCTCCTTCGCCGCGCAGCAGGCTGACCCCGGCCAGCGCCGTGCCGCCGGTCGCGATCAGGTCATCGACCAGCAGCACCCGCGCACCGGGAGCCACACAACCCACATGCATTTCTATCCGGTCAGTGCCATATTCGAGCGCATAATCGACCCCGACCGACGCCCCCGGCAGCTTGCCCGGCTTTCGCAGCATGATCTTGCCCTTGGTAAGCGCATAAGACAGCGCCGAGGCGACGATGAACCCCCGCGCCTCTATCCCGGCGATCAGGTCGATCGCGTCGGGATCGAAACTCCCGATCAGCCGGTCGATCGCGGTCCGGAACCCTGCCCCATCAAGCAGCAGCGTCGATACATCGCGAAACTGGATACCCGGCCTGGGATAATCGGGGATCGTCCGCACCAGCGCGGCGAGATCGCCATTGGCCTGCGTTTCGGTCAGCATCAACTGTCACTCCCTCAAGGCTTGCCTTTTCCGTGAACCAGCTTCGCGGCGCGGGCGCAAGTCAGAAAGGCGATCCCATCCCCGCCCTGCCAAGCGCATGTCTATGGCGATATCATGACAAGGACCGGCGACTTTTCTGTGAAGTGCCGGAAAAAACGGCATCCGACATGCCATGATGACCTTGTCCGGCGCATACTGGCGCAGGCGGACATGTTCGGCTATCGCATCGCCATGACCCTGTCCCATTCCCGTCTGCCGGACCCGCTTCCGCTCGCCCGTGATCTTCTCTCCTGCCCGTCGGTTACCCCTGCCACCGGTGTGGTTTTCGATGCGCTGGAGGCAATGCTGACTCTGCTCGGTTTCTCGGTCGATCGTTTTCTGGTCGGGGAGGCGCCGGACGGGCCGGTCGAAAATCTGGTCGCGCTGCGGTCCAACGGGCCGGGCCGCCACTTCGCCTTTGCCGGTCATCTCGACGTGGTGCCGCCGGGCACGGGCTGGGCCAGCGATCCGTTCGCGCCGGAAGTGCGCGGCGACCTGCTCTATGGGCGCGGCGCTGTCGACATGAAGGGCAGCATCGCCAGTTTCGTCGCGGCACTGGGGGCTTCGGCAGACCTGCCCGGCACGATCAGCCTGCTTATCACCGGCGATGAAGAAGGCGCCGCCCTCTATGGTACGCGCGCGATCATCGACTGGCTGCGGGACCATGGAATCGCCCCCGACCTCTGCCTTGTCGGAGAGCCGACATCGGTTCACCGGCTGGGCGACATGATGAAGATCGGGCGACGCGGCTCGGTCAACATGTGGATCACGGTGAAGGGCACGCAGGGCCATGTCGCTTATCCGCATCTGGCCGACAATCCGATCCCGCGGCTCGTGCGCATCCTGTCGACAATCGAGGCGATCACCCTCGACGAAGGCAATGACTGGTTCCAGCCAAGCAATATTGAGATCACCGACATATCCGTCGGCAATCAGGCGACCAATGTGATCCCGGCCGAGGCGCGCGCGCGTATCTCGATCCGCTTCAACGACATGCACAGTGGCTCGGCGCTTTCCGACCGCATCCGCGCGCTGGTGGAAGCCGAAGGCGGCACGCTGGAAGCGAAGATCAGCGGTGAGGCGTTTCTGACGCCTCCGGGAGAATTTTCGACCCTGATCGGCGAAGCGATCGAGGAAATCACCGGACTGAAGCCCGAATTGTCGACGACCGGCGGCACATCCGATGCACGCTTCCTGTCGGCGCTGTGCCCGGTGGTCGAATTCGGCCTTGGCAATGCCACCATGCATAAGCTGGATGAGGCGGTCGCGGTCGAAGACCTCTCCCGGTTGCGGGACATTTATGCGCTGATCCTGCGGAAAGTGCTGACCGCCTGACCCTGCTCCCGGCAAGGCCGGGCGCCGCGCCCATCAGGCTTCGGCCTGTCGGAATCCATGCCCCGCGAAACGGACCAGATAATCCTGTTCGCCGATCGGACGCGACAGGTGGAACCCCTGAAATGCGGTGCAGCCCATCACGCGGAGCAATTCCACCTGCTCCCGACTTTCCACCCCTTCGACCAGAACGGCAAGGCCCAGCCCCCGCACCAGCCCGACGATCGCCGAACAGATGGTGCGGGCTTCCGCCGATACCGCAATATCGCGCACCAGGCTGCGGTCGATATTCACCTTGTCCACCGGCAGGTCGCGCAAACGGGCCAGATTGGAAAAGCCGGTGCCGAAATTGTCGATCGCGATGCCGACCCCGCGACTACGCAGCGCGACAAGAGCGCTGAACGTTGCCGAGGACAATTGCATCATCAACGTCTCGGCCAGTTCCAGTTCCAGCATCTCCGGTGGTGTCGCATGGCGTTGCATCGCCGCGGAAAGCCTGTTGAAGAAATCCGGCTGGACCAGTTCGCGGCGGGAAATATTGATCGACAATCGCTGTCGAATGCCGGTGTCGGCCCAGCGGGAGGCCGTTTCGCATACCGAATTGACGATCCAGTCCCCCAGTTCGACAATATGCCCGGTTTCCTCCGCCAGTGCGACGAAGCTGTCGGGCATCATCAGCCCCCGCGTCGGATGCGCCCAGCGCACCAGCGCCTCCGCGCCGACCACCTGCCCCGCGGCCAGATCATATTGTGGCTGGAACTGCAGCAGAAACTCATCCTGATCGAGTGCAAGCCGCAGATCCCGCTCCAGCTCGGCGCGTCCGGCGATACGCAATTCGAGATCCCGGCTATAAAGCCGCACCTGACGCCGCCCGCCATTTTTCGCGTCATACATCGCATGATCGGCCGAGCGCAGCAGCGCCGCCAGTGTCGCGCCATGCTCGGGATAATAGGCTACGCCGATCGACGCCCCGATTTCCACCTGTGTTCCGCCGATGTCGAACGGCTCATCGAGCGCATATTGCACCGATCGCGCAATCCGCATCGCGGAACTTTCCGGAGGCAGGGTCGGGAAAAATATTGTGAACTCATCACCGGCAAGACGCCCGAGCACCGCATCGGCGGCGCCGGTACGAGCCTGCATCATCACGGCTTCGCGCAATCGCCCGGCCACCCGGGTCAGGATATGATCCCCGGCCGCATGACCCAGCGCATCATTCACCCCCTTGAAACCATCAAGATCGATAAAGAACATCGCGGCCGGGCCGGAAATAGTCCGTTCCGCCAGCAGATGTTCCACCTGACGGCAAAAGCTGATGCGATTGGCAAGGCCCGTCACGGGATCGAACATCGCCAGGGTCTGAACATTTTCGATATTGGCCCGCGTCTGGTTGAACAGACTTTCCATCGCCACCGCCAGATCGGGCTGACCTACCCGCACGGCCTCGGGAACGCCGGACTTGAGATCGCCATGCGCGGCCTTCACCAACCGCTCTGTAGCCTCATCCATGGCCCGCGCGCTGCGGCTGATCACACGATAGGCCACCAGCGTGCAGCCCAGACATAATGCGGCCACCGCCAGCAGGAGATTCGACGGTTCCACCCCCACCATGCGGTAGAGCCACATGCCGAGGCCCAGCGTCACCCCGGATGCGCAGCCGAAACTCGCGGCGAGCAATGCCGCCTGCCGATGGATGGAACCCCAAATCGTCAAACCGATTCCCACTCACTAAACGCCGCCTGCTGCGACGTCCCTTGAGTAATTCATGCCTGGAATAGGTTAATAAAATGAAGGAAGAGTCTCTGTAATGAGCGTAATATTGTGTAACAATTCAGTCATTTGCGTCGCCGCAATATTATGTAGAGCGCGCCGCGTCCGCCATGACGCGGATGCGCCACACGAACACTTGCAATAGCCTCCGCCTGACCGCTCAGCGCGAGCCAGTCGCCAATCTCCGCCCGGATCGCGCCCCGCGCCTTTTGCCCCAATGGCGTCGCGGCCAGCGGCCGGGGATTGCCGGTGACCACCAACAATACTCGCACCCCCCGCGCAACCGCCGCGCCGAGCGCCTGATTCAGCCGTTTATGAGCAGCCTCGAGCGAGTGACCGTGCAAGTCCACACTCATCTCGGGAATGATCGCTCCTGTCGCTATCCGTCGTTCCCAGCTATCGTCCAGTACCGCGACCGGGGCAGGTCGGGATGGCGCGGTTTCGGTAATTCGGGCCGGTTTCATTCCAGCGGACGAATGCCTCGGCCGCGCCAGGACCTCCGACGCCGGCCGCTCCAACCGGCCCGCCTCCTCCGTATCACGGGATCTGGGCCGACCGGGTAGCGGCCGGATTGTCTGCGCCAATCTGGACCAGATTATCTGTTCATCGGGGCTGAGACGGCGTCCAGCCATCACCGCCCTCCATAATGCAGGAGTATGATCGCCCGCGAATCGACCGCTTCCCGAACGTCAATTTGCGTCGGCATTGCCACCCACGGGCCCTTTTGCCGCACCATCCGTACCACGCTCGCTCCCCACTCCCCCCGAGGGAAAGGTGGAGGAAGACATGGCCATCAGGCGCGCATAGGTGCCGATAGGCAGCAACAGCAACGCACTGCCCCGCGCCTGCATCCCGCCTGCAATCGCCCTTGCTCGGTCGCCCGCCCCCCAAAAGCTGTCAAACCGATTCGCGCCCTTGATCGCGCCCCCCGTATCCTGCGCGATCCACAGCCCCTCGGGCTCCGCCCGGTCGAGCGATAACAGCACCGGCGCGCCCAGCGGCATATATCGCGGATCGGCCGCGACGCTTGCTTCCGCCGTCACCGGCAGGCCCATCGCGCCGATCGGCCCGGGCCCGGTCAGTTCCCGGAAGAAAACGAAGCTGCGATTCTCGTTCATGATCGCCCGCCCTTCCTCCGGATGGGCGTGAAGCCAGGCGACAATGTCCTGCATCGATCCCGCCTGTATCAGTCCGCGCTCCTTCATCAGCCTGCCGATGCCGGTATAGTCCCGCCCGTTCTGACCATCATAGCCGACGCGCATCACCGCCCCGTCGGGCAGACGCAGCCTGCCGCTGCCCTGCACCTGAAGGAAAAAGACTTCGACCGGATCGGCGGCCCAGGCCAGTTCCAGCCCCTGCCCCGCCAGCGCACCGCCATCGGCAATCGCCGCGCGATCAGGATAGGGAACGAAGTTTCGCCCGTCGACTCGCCCGCGAATCGTCTTTCCCTTGAGGGAATCGCTGAACTGGCCGAGATCGACATCGATCAGATCCGGCGGACGCCGATAGATCGGCGTCTGATACCGTCCCTGACGGGCGCGGGATCCGGCGATTTCGGGTTCATAATAGCCGGTGACGAAGGCAATGCCGTCCCCCACCTGAACCGTTTCGAAATAGCGGGCGAAGAAATCGGCTGCACTGTCCTGCGGCCAGCTTGCCGCCGCCGCACAGGCATTGGCCCAATCCTGTCCGCTGGTAAGGCCGCTCCGGTCAGTGCGGCGCATCAAGGACGGACAGGATTGGCGAAAAGCCCCCAGCGCAGCGCGCGTCCTCTCATTCTGCCGAACCAGATCCGCAACCGGAGGACCCTGTGTCAAGCCTGCACCCAGCGCATTGTCTCCGGGCGTCACCGGTGCCGGAGTTACCGGGGCGACGGGCGGACGCGGCGTTGCCGGAACCGGCCGGGCTGGCTGCTCCCGCCCCGGCACAGGCCCGGCGGACGGCGGGATCAGCGCACCCGAACAGCCCGAAAGCAGCGCCGCAACCAACAAAAGAAGGGGCGCTCCAACGGAACGCCCCTGATTCAAACCGGCTCTCCCCCGGCGAAACGATACCATCAGGCCGCCTCGTCTGTTTCGCTCAGCTTCCAATTGGGATCAGCCTGCCCGATCTGGCGGGTGAACGTCCATATATCATGGGTCGTGACTGCATCACTCATCGATCCGGCGATCACATTGCCATCGCGATCGCGGGTTACAGCGGCGATGTCGGCATCGAACTGCACGGTGATAGACGCAGTGCCCGAACGCAGTGCCGCATCGACGATCTGCGCCTTATCGATCCGCACCAGACGATTTTCCAGCACATGGCCCTGTGCCTCGCGATCATCGATCGCCTGCTCGAACGAACGGGCGACATCCGCATCGCACAGCCAGCCCAGATCTTCCCGCTTGCCGTTCCAGAACGCATCGAGAATCATGCCATAAGCGGAACGGGCGCCGTCAAGAAACTGGGGCACGTCAAAATGACGATCAGCGCCGATGATCGCGCGCATACCACTTTCCGCTTCCGGCGCGATGAGCATATCACCGGCAGCGGGAACATGATCAGGAGAAAGCGGCCGCTGCGGCATCCGCGGCTGCATCACGCCAGCAGCGGCCCGCTCTTCCGGCTTTTGCGGTGCGGGCTGCTGCTCATGACCCGTGCGCCGCCCCAGCACCGAATAGAGTCTCAGCGCCAGAAAAGCCGCCACGAGAGCGAGAATGACGATCATGTACACGCGGAAACCAACCTTCCAGGGATATAGTCTTGACTGACTACATAGGCATGTTGACGCCGTTTTTCAAACCGGGCGGAAGGAAAATGCACGTCACCCCGCGCGGGAGACGCGGCTGACCGTGCTGGGCGCGGCCATGTTGCCCTGACGCGCGGGGGCTGCTAAGCGCGCGAACGATGAATGCGGGTCCAGGGGGGCTCGCCGTACATGATTAGGGAAAGCAGCGACATATGGCCGAAGACGCCGCACCGACCGAACCCCTCGCCAATGGCGCGGATACCCAGCCCGCGATCGGCCTCATCACCCAATATGTGAAGGATATCTCGTTCGAGAATCCGAATGCGCCGGCCGTGTATCAGTGGCCGGAACAGCCGGAAATGGACGTGCAGTTCAATATCGCGTCGGAAAAACCGGGTGATGGCATTTATGAAGTGCTGCTGAAGGTAGAGGTAAAGGCGAAGGCCAAGCAGGGCATCGCCTTCGCGGTCGACCTCACTTATTCCGGCCTGTTTGGCGTCCGCAACGTGCCGGAGGACCAGATCCACCCGTTCCTTTTCGCCGAAGCGCCGCGCCTGATGTTCCCCTTTGCCCGCCGCGTGCTGGCCGATGCAGTGCGTGACGGCGGCTTCCCGCCGCTGCTGCTCGATCCGATCGATTTCAACGGTCTTTATCTGCAGCAGATGCAGACCCAGGCACAGGGCCAGGCCGGTCAGCAAGACGATTCGACCGTCGGCACTGCCTGATCCGGAACGCAGCCGGTGGTCGACACTCCGATGATCGGCATTCCGGCGGCCATGGGGCCGACCTTGCATATCCGCCGTGGGGCTGCCGGAGAATCCGCGTGGTCCCGCGGCCCGATCCGCCCTGCCGCGCTGGTGTGGCGTGAGCGCGGAGTTTCCTTCCTATGGGCCTGATCCGCGCCACCGGCACCATTGGCGGACTGACATTGGTCAGCCGCGTGCTCGGCATGGTGCGCGACATGCTGATCGCGCGCTTCCTCGGTGCGGGTCTTGCCTCCGACGCATTTCTGATCGCCTGGCGCCTGCCGAACCTCTTTCGCGCCCTGTTCGCCGAAGGAGCCTTGTCGGCCGTGTTCGTGCCGATGTTCAACCGCACCATGGCGGAGGCCGACAAAGACCATCCCGGCACCGGCAAGCAGGCGGCTATTATCTTCGCCGGGCAGGTCCTCTCGGTCCTCTTTCCGTTCCTGCTGGTCTTTACCGGCCTGATGATGCTGCTCGCCGGCCCCGTCGTCTGGGCGATGACCGGCGGCTTTCCCGATGGCGGACCGGAAAAATTCACGCTGGCCGTCCGCCTGACGCAGATCACCTTCCCCTATCTGGCCCTGATCTCGCTCGTGTCCCTGCTGGGCGGCATATTGAACTCGCTCGACCGCTTCTGGGTCAACGCCGCTGCGCCAATCCTGCTGAATATCTGCATGATCGTCGCTGTATTGTTCTTCCACGGCGACACCACCATCGCGACGGCCTATACGCAGGCGATCGCCGTCACCATATCGGGCGTGATGCAGTTGCTCTGGCTGATGTGGTCATGTCGCCAGGCGGGCGTGGTTTTGCGCCTCGGCCTCCCGCGCCTCAGCCCCCGCGTCAAGCAGATGCTGATCCTGATCCTCCCGGCAGCGCTGGGACAGGGAGCAATCCAGTTCAACCTGCTGATCTCGACCTCGCTCGCCGCGCGTTTCCTGCCGCAGGGCGCGGTCAGCTATCTTTATTATGCCGACCGCCTCAACCAGCTCCCGCTGGGCCTTATCGGCATTGGCGTCGGCACCGCGATCCTCCCCGCGCTTTCGCGCCAGATCGGCGGCGGCAATGAGAATATGGCAAAGGATACGCAGAACCGTGCGATCGAACTGGCCCTGTTCCTCAGCCTGCCCGCCGCCGTCGCGCTATGCGTCGCGGCGACCCCGCTCATTCGCGGCCTGCTGCAACATGGCGCGTTTTCCGCCGCCGACACGATCGGCAGCGCTTCGGCCCTCGCGGTGTTCGCGCTCGGCGTTCCCGCCTATGTGCTCATCAAGGTCCTGACCCCGGGCTTTTACGCACGGCAGGATACGAAAACCCCGGTGAGGGTCGCACTCATCTCGATGCTCATCAATCTGATCGGCAATCTGATCCTGATCTGGCCGCTCGCCCATGTCGGCGTGGCCGCGGCAACCGCCCTTTCGGCATGGGTCAATGTCATCATCCTCTACTGGCTGCTGCACCGGCGCGATCAGTTAAGGGCCGACGCCCGGCTGCTCTCCCGCGGCGCGCGGATCGTTATCGCGAGCGCGGTGATGGGCGTTGCGCTCTGGTTCGCCGGACCGTTTGCCGATCGCTTCATGGCCGCCTCCTTCTGGACCCGCATCATCGCGCTTAGCCTGTTGTGCGGCGGGGGCGGACTGGTCTATGCGATCGCGATCTTCGGCACGGGCGCCTATCGCCTGTCCGAACTTAAGTCGCTGGTCACCCGGCGCCCACGAAAAGCGAGTTGATACGATTATGCGTGTTCTTTCCGGCATCCAGCCAACCGGCAATCTGCATCTGGGCAATTATCTGGGCGCGATTCGCAATTGGGTGAGGATGCAGGATGAGATGGCAGCAGGATCGGAGTGCTTCTTCTTCCTCGCCGATATGCACTCGATCACCATACAGGAGGGGCGGGAACAGCGCCTCTCCAATGTGCGCGACATGACCGCCGCGCTGGTCGCCTGCGGCATCGACCCGGACCGCAGCGTGCTGTTCAACCAGGCGCGCGTCCCCGCCCATGCGGAACTATGCTGGTTGCTGTGCGGCACGGCCCGGATCGGCTGGCTCAACCGCATGACCCAGTTCAAGGACAAGGCGGGCAAGAATCGCGAAGGCGCCAGCGTCGGCCTTTACGTCTATCCGGTGCTGCAGGCCGCCGACGTGCTGCTCTATCAAGCAACGCATGTGCCGGTGGGTGAAGACCAGAAGCAGCATCTGGAACTGACCCGCGACGTGGCGATCAAGTTCAATACCGATTTCGGGGTTGAGCTGTTCACGCTGCCCGATCCGATCATCCCGAAACAGACCGCGCGGATCATGTCCCTACGCGACGGATCGGCGAAAATGTCGAAATCCGACCCCAGCGACATGAGCCGCATCAACCTGACCGACGATAATGACACGATCGCGCAGAAGGTCCGCAAGGCCAAGACCGATCCTGAGCCCCTGCCCTCCGAAGCGGCCGGGCTGGAAGGACGCCCCGAAGCGCTCAACCTGATCGGTATTTACGCCACGCTGACCGGATCGACGCCGGACTCCGTGTGCGCACAATTTGCAGGACAGGGCTTCGGCGCGTTCAAACCGGCACTGGCCGACCTGCTGGTGACACAGCTATCGCCGATCCGTGAACGCTTCATCGCCCTGCGCGGTGACAATGCCGCGCTGGATGCGATCCTGGAGAAGGGCGCAGCCAAGGCCTCGGCTGCGGCGGAACCGACCCTGCGGGCCGCCTATGACGCCATGGGCCTGATGCGCTAGGGCGGATCGACATTCAGAAGATGACGAGCCGAAAATGGTGATTTTGCGTGCTTCCGGAGCGGAGCGTACTCAAGGTACGTGAGCACCGGAAGCGCGCGAAAGCGCCATTTGCAGGCCGCCAGGGCTGGGGCCGAAGGCGACCGGAGG
>SBGG01000035.1 GCA_006226685.1 Sphingomonadales bacterium | reverse complement strand
TGGAAATATCGACATATTCCTGCGCCTTTCCTCCTTGCGCTGAGCCATTTTGCTTCAAACCTCAACAGTGCCAGTAATGGGTCCTGACCCTAGCGGCCTGCAAATGGCGCTTTCGCGTGCTTCCGGTGCTCACGTACCTTGAGTACGCTCCGCTCCGGATTACGCAAAATCACCATTTTCGGCTCGTCATCTTCTGAATGTCGATCCGCCCTAGTGCAGGGCGGCGGGCGCGCCGTCACCTTGGTTTTGGGGCTTGGGGATGAGCCAGGCCAGCTGGGCGGCCAGAATGCACAGCACCGCGAGCAGGAGGAACAGGTGGTTGGCCGAGATGGCCGCAGCTTGTTGCTCGATCAATTGCGCCAATGTTCCGCGCGCCTGTTCGACGGACATGCCGGCGGCGGTCATCTGATCGATGAAGCGGCTATCCTGGCTGCCCACCCCCACCAGTTGGGAACGCGCTTCCTGGGTTCCGTCCGCCCAGCCCGTGGTAATGACCGATGTCGCCAATGCGGTGGCCAGCGTCCGGGCGAACGCCATGAGACCGGCGGCGGAGGCGGTTTCCTTCGGCGGAACGGCGCTCAGCCCAAGGGTCATGAGGCCGATCATGAAGAAGGGCGTCCCTAAGCCCTGCAGCAATTGCGGTGCGGTATAGGACCAGAAGCTGAGGCCTGTGCTCCACTCCGCGCGGAAATAGGAAACGACGCCGAGCCACATGAGACCGAGGCAGATGGTGAGACGCATATCGACCCACTGACCCGACCGTCCCGCCAGCGGTGCCAGCATGATCGCCAATATCCCCATGGTGGACATCGCATAGCCCGACCATGTGGAGGTATAACCGATGGTGGATTGAAGGAATAAAGGCACGATCACGATCGAGGAATAAAGGGTGCCGAAGCCGATCGAAATGGCGATGGTGGCGGCGGTGAACCCGCGATGTCGCAGGACACGGAGATCGACGATGGGATGTTCGTCCGTCAGTTCCCAGATCAGGAAGGCGATGAACCCGATCCCGGCGGCCACGGCCAGTCCGACGATGAGCGGGGACCCGAACCAGTCATGCTCGCGTCCCAGATCGAGCATGATCTGAAAGGCGCCGACCCAGAAAATCAATATGGCGAGGCCGACGAGATCGACGCGCCGGGAAATTGTCGCTGTTTCATAAGGGCGCAACAGGGTGAAGACCCCGAACAGGCACAGCAGGGCGGGTGGCAGGTTGATGAAGAAAATCCACGGCCAGGACCAGTTGTCGCTGATCGTTCCGCCGAGGATCGGCCCGAGGATCGGCGCGACGATCGTCGTCATCGCCGCAACCGACATCGCCATTCCGGCCTTCGCGCGGGGGAAGATGCGCAAAAGCAATGTTTGCGAAAGGGGCATGAGCGGGCCGCCGCAAAGTCCTTGCGCCACACGGCACGCAATCAGCATGCTCAGTGTGGAGGAAAGTCCGCACAGGGCGGAAAACAGGCTGAATCCGCCCAGTGATACAGTGAAGACGCGTAAAGTGCCGAAGCGGCTCGCCAGCCAGCCGGTCAGTGGCACGCAGATCGCCTCCGACACGGCGTAGGAGGTGACGACCCAGGTTCCTTGACTGGTCGAGACGCCGAGGCTGCCCGAAATATGGGTCAGGCTGACATTGGCGATCGTCGAATCCAGCAGGACGAGGAAGTTCGCCAGACCGAGGACGAGCGCAGCAAGGGCGAGCCGGATGCCGCTGAGTGGCGGCGGCGGGGAGGAATCCGATCCGTCCGCGGGAGAGGACATACTCACCGACCGTCCACATTCACGGTTGCCTCCATGGAAAGCCCGACGCGCAGCGGATGTTCGGCCAGCTCGCGCGGATCGAGCGCGATGCGCACCGGCAGCCGCTGGACGACCTTGATCCAGTTGCCGGTCGCATTCTGCGCCGGGATCAGTGCGAAGGCAGATCCGGTGCCGCCCGCCAGGCCAACGACACGGCCATGAAAGGTCACATCGCTTCCGTAGAGATCGGATGTGAGTTCGGCGGGCTGACCGGCACGCACGCGTTTCAGTTGACCTTCCTTTAAGTTTGCATCGACGTAAAGCGCGTTCAGGGGGACGATGGTCATGAGCTGAGCCCCCGCCGCGACGCGTTGGCCGATCTGAACACGGCGCTGCGCGACGATACCGTCGAACGGCGCACGGATGATGGTGCGTTCAAGATCGATCCGGGCCTGATCGCGTGCGGCGCGGGCGGCCAGTACATCGGGGCTGGTGCTTTCCGTCGTCCCTTTTGTCAGCGCCAGATTGGCATCGGCTTCCCGTGTCGCCGAGTTCCGGTTCGCTTCCGCCTGCGTCAATTGAGCGCGGCTGAGGGTGAGGCTGGCCTGCGCGTTGCGAAAGGCATTGGTGGCGGCGGTCAGTTCATCCCCGGAAACGGCCCCGGTTTCCGCCAGTTTGCGGCGGCGATCATAATCGATTTTGGCGCGGTCGAAATTGGCCTGTGCCACGGTTACCTGAGCGCGGGCAGCCTCTATATCGGAAGTGCGGGCATCTGCGCGCGCCAGCAGCGACTGGCCGGTGGCGGTCGTTTCGCGGAAACCGCGTTCGGCGCGCGCCAGTGCGGCTTCCGCGCGCTGGAGGGCGATGCGGGCATCGGCATCATCCAGCTTTACCAATATGTCACCGGCCTTAACCTGCGTCGTGTCCTGAACCAGTACCGCCGCCACCGGGCCAGCCACCAGCGGGGTGATTTGCGCGACATCGGCGCCGACATAGGCATTGTCGGTGGAAACCGAGCGCCATGCGAAGAAATATTGCCAGATCAGCAGCAGAAGCAGAAGGACGGCCAGAATCAGGCCGAAGATAAGAAACAGGCGTTTGCGTAAGGCGATCTTGTCGGTGGGTGCCTCCTGCTCATTTACGGAGGGCGGCAAAATCTGTTCAGCCATGATGGTCACCTTGAGATGCGACAGAGGCGCGCGAAGAGGAAGAAGCGATGAAGCCACCGCCCAGAGCACGGACGAGGGCGATATCCAGTGTGAAAGCGCGTGCCCGGATATCCGCCGCGTCACGCCGGGCGGCGAGCAGGCTGTCCTCGGACGCCAGCACGTCGAGATAGGTGGCGAGGCCGCCGCGATATCGCTGTCGCGCAATGTCATAAGCGCCCTCGGCCGCGCTCAGGGCTGCATCGATGTCGTGGCGCCTCTGTTCGAGCGCGCGGATCGATGCGGCGGCATCCGCTACTTCGCGTAGCGCGGCGATCAGCGTCGTATCATAATCGGCAACGGCCAGATCGAAATCGGCTTCCGACCGCCGCAACTGGCCGACCAGCCGACCGCGATTGAACAAGGGCAGGCTGAGCGCCGGGCCAACCGACCCGAAGGTCGAACCGCTGTCGACCAGATTGGAAAGACCCAGAGACTGAATACCGAACAGGGCCGTAATATTGATATTGGGGTAAAATGCGGCGCGCGCGCTGCCGATCGTCGCGGCGGCGGCTTCCGTGCGCAGCCGGGCCGAAAGGATATCGGGGCGACGACCGAGAAGGTTGAGGGCAATGTCCCGAGGCAGGCCGTGCGGGGCCAGCCCCTTGATATCGGGTCGCGTGATGGCGAGTCCGCGATCCGGCCCGGCGCCGACAAGCGCGGCGATCCTGTTGCGGCTAAGCGCAATCGCCTCATCCAGCGCGGCCCGCTCGGCCCTTGCGCTTGCCGCCTTCGATTCCGCGAGTTGCAGCGTGCCCCGGTTGTCGAGCCCTTCGATTACGCGTTTTCCGGTAAGGTCGAACGTTTCCTCTCTCACCTTCACCGCGCGGTCGGCAATGTCCCGCTCGGCAAAGAGCCGGGCAATATCTGCATAAGCGGTGGCGATGCCGGAGGAGAGCAGGAGCAGCGCCTGATCCCGATCGACGGCGGCGGCACGGGCCTGCGATGTGGCGGCGGCCAGTGCGGCGCGGTTGCGCCCCCACAGGTCGGGATCGAAGCTGCCGCTGGCCGAAATCTGCCCGGTATCATTCCATCCATGCGGAACGAAGGCGGGCGGAATGCCGTTATTATAGCTTTGTTTTTTGAAGTTCCCGTCAGCCGTCACCGAAAATTCGGGAAGCAGCGCCGCACCGGCCTCGCGGGCGAACGCATCGGCCCGGCGCAGGCGTGCCATGGCTGCCATCATGTCGGGGGACCCGGTTTTCGCCTCCTCGATCAACTGGGTGAGTTGAGGGTCGCCATAATCGGCCCACCAGCCGTCACCCGGCCATATGTCCTCATTTCCCGCAAGGCTCCGTTCGGTTGAAAGCGAGGAAAGGGAGCGCAGCTGCCCCCGTTCGCTCGCCCCGGGAGCACAGGCCGAGAGAGAGGCCAGCAAAAGAGCGAATAGATATCGTCGCACAGAGTCGTACTCCTTGGTACGGTTTTCCTTGCGTTGTTTGCGGGATTGAGTCAACAGGATCGTACTGGAGAGTATGGTTTTATGGACAAGGTGGGTCAGGGAGAAGAAAAGGCGTGCTGCAGGCGTGAAGCCCGTCGTCTGGAACGGCGCGCGGCGATCGTGGCGGTCGCGCAAAAACATTTCAGCGAGCAGGGCTATGGCGGAACCAGCATGTCGGCGATTGCCGCCGAACTGGGTGGATCCAAATCGACTTTGTGGACCTATTTCTCTTCAAAGGAAGAGTTGTTCGCCGCGGCGCTGGATGGATGGATACAGCAATTCGGGTTCGTTCGCGAAATGGAGGTGAATGGCGATTTGCGGCAAACCCTCCGGCGTTATTGCATCGATTTTCTCAAGGTAATGCTGTCGCTGCCCGCGAGAACGCTGTTTCGTCTGATCATTGCGGAGACGCCCCGTTTTCCCGAGGTGGGGCGGATCTTTTATGAGCACGGTCCCCTCTGGCGGCACAAGGCGCTTGCCGCCTATCTGGAAGAACAGGTCTTGGCGGGAAATCTGCGAGAAATGGACAGCCTGCACGCCTCGGCGCAACTGCATCATCTTTGTATGCAGCGATTGTTCATGCATGTGATGTGGGGACTCGACCCCGATATATCCGAAGAGAATATCGCGCGGGAAATCGATGCCGCTCTTGACCTGTTTCTCCATGGTTTTGTCGCCCGTCCGACCCCGGAACAATAACCGTTCCGCGTAACGGGTGGGGCCGGTGCCGTCATGCCGGGGGGATGAAGGTGCCCGAAACAGGTTCGATGATACCGATCTTGTCGATGACCGCGGTAACGCCCGGTATATTTTCGGCGCTTACCCGCGCCGCCTGCCGCTGACTGTCATGCAGGACGGAGCCGAGCAATTCGACCGTGCCGTTCTTTACCGAAACATGCAGGCTGCCGGTGCCTATCCAGGGCTGTCGCTGTAGTTCGAGCAGCACGGCGCGGCGGATTGCATCGTCCCCGGCGGGTGTGTGCTGGTCGGCCTCGGTCAGAGTGCGCAGCAACATGCGCAGGAAGTCGGAGCGGGAAACCATGCCCACCATCCGGCTCGTTTCGACCACCGGCACGCGCTTAATGTGATGGCGGGTCATCATGTCCACCAGTTCGTCCAGAGAGGCGTGGCTTTCTATCGTGAAGACCTTCCGGGTCATCACATCGCCGACGCGGCGACCGGAATTGCGGACATATTCCTGTGCCAGCTTCGCGGTTCCGCTGAACAGTTCGGCCAGACGATTATGCCGGGTCTGGGTGCCCAGCTCGAACCGTCGCAGAAAATCGCCTTCGGTCACAATGCCGACGAGCCGGTTGTCGTCATTGATGACGGGAAGGCCGCTGACCTTGCTTTCCAGCATGAGTTGAAGGGCGTCGACAATTGGCGCGCTCTCCCTGACGGAGACGACAGGAGCGGTCATTAAGTCCCGGACAAGCATGGTCTTTCCTCATTCAAAGGGCGTTGGTGCCCGTCACCGGGCATCGGCTGCACCGGTGGTTTCTTCGACGCGGGAAGGAAGTCTGTCAATGCCATGGCGGGGGGAGGCGTGTGGGAAGCTCATGACTGTTCGTGGACAGGCCTCCATGGGTGGTCGGCGATTGTCATGTCATATGAATGTAATGATTTCGGTCTCTTAGGCCGTGCTTCCCGACGCGCGGTCATAGGCGGTTTTCACAAGGACGGTCCTGCTTTGGCGGATGGATCTCAATATGACATCATCGCAGCCTGGATTGCGCGCGAGATTTTGCCGCATGAGGGCGATGTGCGAAACTGGCTGCGCCGTCGCTGGCGTACGGGCATCGATGTCGATGACGTGATCCAGGAAGCCTATTGCCGGATCGCCGGTCTGGGGTCTGTCGACCATATCGCCAGGGGGCGTTCCTATTTTTTCCGGACCGCGCAGGCCGTCGCCATCGATATGATGCGCCATGCAAAGGTTGCGAATATCGTTGCGGTGACGGAAATCGAGTGGATGGACGTCAGGGATGATGAGCCTTTGGCGGATCGTTCGGCGATGGCGAAGCAGGAACTGGAAAAAGTGGATGGTTTGTTGTCCAGACTTTCCTGGACCTGCCGCCGGGTTATCGAGCTTCGGCGCATAGAAGGGCTGTCGCAGAGGGAGACCGCTGCGAAACTCAATGTGAGCGAAAGCGTGGTCGAAAACCATATTGTTCGCGGTGTGAGGGCCGTTTTGAAAGCAATCGCCAGCGAAGAGGCGGGCGCTAAGGAGAAGGAGGAGGGCCGGATTGGTACCCCCTGATCGCACAGGCAGTGTGGAGGATCAGGCCGCTCGCTGGGCCGCGCGTTCGGCTTATGGCGAAATGACGCCTGAAGTTCGCGCGGAGTTCGACCGGTGGCTTTCCGCCGACCGGCGCCATCGGGGCGCTTATGTGCGTGCGCGTGCGGGCGTTCACATGATGGAAGAAACCGTCATTTCCGGGCGGCCGACGCTGACATCGGATAATGATAACGGGCAATGGGAACAGGCGTCCCCCGCTCATGGCCGGTTACGGCGTTGGGCGACGCCCCTGATGGCGGGAATGGCTGCCGTGGCCGTTGTCGCGCTGATCTTCATCATGGTCAATCCGCTGTTTGACCGGTCGTCTGGCGGAGAGGAAGGTCAGGTCAGGCAGGTCGTCACTCTGCGTGACGGATCGACGGTGACTCTTCCAAAGGATGCGCGGATCGCAGTCGATATTTCGGCAAGCATTCGCAGGATCACGCTGGTTCGCGGCGAAGCGACTTTCAAGGTTGCCAAGGACAAGAGCCGTCCTTTTGTCGTACGATCCGGTGATGTTTTCGCTCAGGCAACGGGTACCGTCTATAATGTCAGCCGGATCGGCGTTGCGGGAGGTTCGGTCAAGGTTAGCGAAGGCAGCGTGCTGGTCTGGGCGCGGGATGAGCGGGATCAGGCCGTGCTGTTACGCGCGGGAGGAGAGTTGATGCTCAACCCCGGACCGTTGCCTGTCGAGGCAAAGCAGGCGCCGTCGCTACGCCGCTTACCTCCACCGGAGCTGGCGCAGATTTCTCTCGATAATGTGACGATCGCGTCCGCCGCCGAACGGTTCAACCGGATTAACATGACCAAGATCGTCATCACCGATCCGGTCATAGGGAACACCCGCATCGTCGGTCTCTTTAAGGCGAATGACCCGGAACAGTTTGTGAGGGCTGCTGCTGAAATAACGGGCGCATCTGTTTCACGGGATGGAAGTAATATTGTAATAAATATGAAATAAAAATGTCTCAAATAAAAAATATTTAATAATGTGAAGGAATAATAAAATCATCACGTCCCGGTGTGTGTACCTATTGACACAGGGGATATAGATGATTTCTCGGAATGCTTATGTTCTGTCGTCCGCGTCAATCGCGGCGATCATGTTGTGCCATGTCCCCATAGCGCAGGCGCAAACCCGATATTTCGATGTGGCGGCGCAGCCTGCTTCTACCGGCGTGCGTCTGTTTGCCAAACAGGCGGGGATACAGATTATCGCGTCGAGCGAAACCGTGGAGGGGCGCTCGGTCAACATGGTCAGGGGCGATTTCGATACGCGCGCGGCGCTCGATCGGCTGCTGTCCGGCACGGGGCTGATCATCCGGTCTTTTGACGGCAAGGTGGCCATACTTGCTGTTAACGGAAATGCGGAAGGGGCCGGTCCCGAAACGGCGATCATCGTAACCGGTTCCCGTATCGCGCGCCCGGAACTGGAATCGGCGATGCCGGTCAGTGTGGTGAGGATGGAACAGGCCGAACGGCTCGGTCTCGTGACCGCCTATGATGCGCTTGTCCGCGAACCGGCCATCGGCGTCGGTATCGGCCGGGGCAATGCCCAGAGCAGCATGGATGGCGGCACGGCATCGATCAACCTGCGGAACCTGGGGACCAACCGTACCCTTACCCTGATTGACGGACGCCGGCGGGTCAGCGGTTCGGCCCGTTCGTCTGCGGTCGATCTTAACCTCATCCCGGCCGGAATGATCGACCGGATCGAGGTCATTACCGGCGGTGCCGCCGCGATTTACGGCGCGGATGCGGTGACGGGCGCGGTCAACATCATCACCAAGCATGATGTCGAAGGGTTTGAGATTACCGCGACACAGGGCATTTCCCAGCGTGGGGATGCCGCCAATTTCTCTGCCTCCTTTTCCGGCGGCGGGAAATTCGCCGATGGCCGCGGGTCGGTCAGCATTGGTGGAACCTATGTGTCGAGCGATGGCCTGACCACTTATGATCGGGATTTTGGCCG
The DNA here is from genome assembly GCA_006226685.1 of Sphingomonadales bacterium. Taxonomy (GTDB): domain Bacteria; phylum Pseudomonadota; class Alphaproteobacteria; order Sphingomonadales; family Sphingomonadaceae; genus Sphingobium. Next base: position 83,340 of record SBGG01000035.1, on the reverse strand, counting down.
TACCCGCCTCAACTATGTCGCCAATCCCGCCAATACCGGACTGAACGACGGCATACCCGATCGCATAATCGCTTATGATTTCGGTGAGTTTTACTATCAGTTCTACCCGACTTTCGTCATCGACAATGTCAATTACGGCTATCAAAACGGGTCCGTTCGGGAATTATACGTCAAGACGCCGGTCAACAATAAAGGCGAATATTATGGCGGCGATGGCGGCGGCGTCAGCGACATCCGCAACCTCAATGAGGGCAACCAGATTCGCGCGCCTCTGGAGCAGTTCGCGATCACGACCCGGTTCAACTATGAGCTGACGGATGCGATCGAAAACATGATGCGGTTCGATTATGGCCGCACCCGTTATAAGGGTACGCTGACCTATTATCGGGAGGACAGCCGCTCGAACTTCATGAACGGCGCGGGCAGCCCCTGGGCTTATCTCGACAATCCCTATCTGCCCGATTCCGTCCGGCAGGTGATGCTCGACAATGATCTGACGCGGCTGCGGATTTCCCGCGCCTATAAGGAATTCGGGATATTTCGTGATGTTCAGGAACGCGATTCCTATACCATTTCCGAAACCCTGATGGGGAAGCTTGGCGGCGCGTTGAAATGGGAGGCTTTCTTTCAATATGGCCGGACCAAGAATGACAGCACCTACCCCGATTTCCTGCGGGCATCGCGCTGGACCACCGCTCGCGACGTGATCGCCGATCCGGTGACCGGACAGCCGGTTTGCCGGGATGAAGCCGCACGCGCGGCGGGATGCGTCCCCTATAATATCTTCAGCACGGCGGCCCCGACCGAGGCGCAGCGTGACTGGCTCTTCACCGACAGGCGCGAAAGCCGGACCAATACGCAGCAGATGTTCGGCGGCAATATCGTGGGGCCGATTTATGCGCTGCCCTATGGCGACATCCAGATCGCGCTGGGGGCAGAGCATCGTCGTGAAACGATCAGGACGGTGGACGATCCGCTCTCGACGACCGGGGAGCTTTCGCATGGATTTCTGTTGTCGAAGCACCCCGATATTTCGGCCTCGTTCAAGGTGTCCGAAGTGTTCGGCGAACTGGTGGTGCCGATCCTGCGCGACCTTCCCTTCGCACATCGGCTTGAGCTGGAGGGTGCCTATCGTTACTCCCATTATGATACGGTCGGCGGCACCCATGCATGGAAAATCGGCGGAACCTGGGCACCAGTTCCCGGACTGACCCTGCGCGGCGTACGGTCGCGCAGTGTGCGGACCCCGAATTTCGGGGAGCTGTACGAGCCGATCAATATCAACCAGTCCAATCTGGCCGATCCGTGCGAAGATCCGTTTTTCTATGCCAATGAAACCCGTTCCGCCAATTGCCGGGCGCTGGGCATCACGACGCCCCCGACCAACAGCCTTAGCCTGACCGAGGTGACTGCCGGTGGTAATCCGGATCTTCAGCCTGAAACGTCGAACAGCCTGACGCTTGGCGCCGTCTTCCAGCCTGCGTTTCTGCGTGGCTTCGACCTGACCCTCGATTATTGGGATATCAATATCGACGATGTCATCACGCAGTTTTCTGCCAACACCATTCTCAACTATTGCGTCGACCTGCCTACGCTGGACAATGTGTTTTGCCGGCAGATCACGCGCGATGAGAATGATCCGATCCGATCGGTAACGGCTCTTTCGACCCAGACTCTCAACGCATCGCGGCTGGAGGCACGCGGCATCGATCTGGGCGCGAATTTCCAGACACCGTTGTGGAAGGGGATGCTGAATATCGGCGTGAAGGCCACCTATCTTCTCAAGAAGGAGCTTCAGGCCGTTCCCGGTATGGAAGCGAGCATCGTTAAGCAGATGGGATCCTATTCCGATCCTCGTTTCCGTGGCTCGATCACGGTGGCCTATTCTCAGGGAGCGCTCGATCTTGCGGTCAACAGCCGGATGCTCGGAGCCAGCCTTTATGACCCCAATGCCATATCCGACGAATATAATGATGAGGATGAAATTCCGGCCATCGTCTATACCGACTTCTCGATCGGTTATCAGTTTGACGAAAGGCTGCGGCTGACCGCGGGGATAAACAATATCCTCGATATCGAGCCTCCTTATCGGCAGGGCACTTATCTCGGCGCGGGCGGAATATATGATGTGGTTGGCCGCAATTTCTTCGTGAGCGCTAAAGCCAAATTCTGATCGCGCAAATATTGGAAATGGGCGGCTGGTTGCCGGTCTGGCCGTCCATTTCTTTCTGCCGGGGCAAATGCGGTCATGACCGCGTAACGGCACCATGAAATCTAACCGGCCGCTTTCCATGCAAATGAGGACCATCATGATAAAATTGAACCGCCGTCAGCTTGCGCTGTCCGTTTGCTCCATGATTCTGGCCGCCGCCATGCCGGCGCAGGCCGAAATATTCACCGTGGCGGTCATTCCCGATACGCAAAATTATTCCGACGCCACTCTGCCCCAGCCGCGGGGTGTGGAAACCTTCGTTCAGCAAATGCAATATCTGGTGGACAAGCAGGAGGAGAAGAAGCTCGCCTTCGTCACGTTCGTCGGCGATCTGGTTCAGCATGGCGACGGGCAGTTCCGTCAGAAGGCGGGGGGCGATGCAGCCGGGCAGTTCCGCTATTGGGATAGCCGGTCCGAATGGGACAATGCCAATCGCGCGGTTTCCGTCCTCAGCCGTTCCTCCATTCCCTTCGGCATGGTTCCCGGTAACCATGATTATGACGCCTATAGCTGGTGGGAAGGCGAGAACAGCCCCGGTACGCGCCGTCCGTTGGAAAGCGGCCGCGCGTGGGAATTTTATTTCGGGCCGAAGTCGCGCCATTTCGAAGGCAAGCCCTGGTATGGCGGGTCGTTCAATCAGGGGCTGAACAGCTATCAGTTCTTCACCGGCGGGGGGAAGCGCTTCCTGCATCTGTCGCTTGAAATGGACCCGACACCGGCGGCGCTCGCATGGGCGCAGAAGGTGATCGACGCCAATCCGGGGCTTCCCACCATCATATCGACCCATGAATGGCTCAGCCCCGCGCCGGTCGCGAAGAAGGATCGCCCCAGCGGTTATGAAGCCTATTTCGAAGGAAGCGAGCACCTGTCTCCTGATGCGGTCTGGGATCGTTTCATTCGCAAGAATTCGTCGATTTTCCTGATCCTGTCCGGCCACCACTGGACCCCCACAGTGGAAGGTATCTCGCAGGGCGAGAATCTGCGGATCGACAGGAATGATGCCGGCTATCCGGTGTATCAGGTGTTACAGGATTATCAGGGCTATACCGTCGGCCCCGACGGGAATCCGGGATCGGCCAATGGCGGCGGCGGCTGGATGCGTTTTGTGGAATTCGACACCGATGCCCGCAAGATGCATTTCTACACCTATTCGTCGCTGCTCAACCGCTATGCCGGTCGAAATGGCGAGAAGACCTTCGGCACGCCCGCGCATTATTCGGATTTCAAACTCGATTTCCCGCCGCAATTGCTCGATTAGAGTGATTTACTGTCCAGCGGCGCCAGTAATGGGTCCTGACCCTAAGTTCAAAAGACAGACGGGCGCTATGGAATGCATCGAAACGGTGCGGATAGCATGAATTGTCCGATCCGCCGGGTGGTCGCATCCGGCGGATCGGGAAGAGTAGGCAGCGGAAGCGGATCAGGGATGCCCGATAGGAAAGTCAGCCGCTGACAGGCATTTTGCGGTCATCCATATGGCTGGCGAACCAGATCACATGTTTGGCGCCCTTGCCGTTGCCGCGGGCCCGCACCGCCACTTCATCCACCCAGAATCCGGCCCGTTTCAGACGGCGCGCGAAAGCATCATCCTTCCCGGCGGACCAGATGGCGAGAACACCTCCAGGGCGCAGCGCCGCCTTGGCCGCCCGCAACCCCTGTTCGGAATAAAGCTGGTTGTTGGCGGCGCGGACCAGCCCGTCCGGCCCATTGTCGACATCGAGCAAAATCGCATCGAACGCCGATGGCGAGGATCGGATGACGATGGCGACGTCATCCTGAATCACCCGGACGCGCGGATCGTCCAGACATCCCGCCGTCAGCTCCTGCATCGGGCCACGGGCCCAGTCGATGACTTCGGGTATCAACTCGGCCACGGTAATGCCCGCATCCGGGGGCAGGGTGGCCAGCGCCGCCCGCAGCGTAAATCCCATGCCATAGCCGCCGATGAGCAGGCGCGGCTTCGCCCGGCCGGTCAGGCGCGCGCAACTCATGGTCGCGAGGGCCTCTTCGGAACCGCGCATCCGCGTGCTCATCAGTTCGTTGCGGTCGAGCAGGATCATGAAATCCCTGCCATGGCTTATGAGGCGCAACTGGTCGCCACCCGGTATCTGGGCAGTGCCGAGCAATTCCCGCGGAAGCATCAATCCATCTCCGGTAGGATAAAGTGTATTTCATCAATCATCACGCTGGTCGGCCTCTTTCCATTCGCCCGGTTCTATGTCTGTAAGGCTCCAGCCGCCGATGCGCCAGCGTACCAGCCTGAGTGTGGGATAGCCGATGGCGGCGGTCATTCTGCGAACCTGCCGGTTCCGGCCTTCCCGTATCGTCAGCCTGAGCCAGCAATCGGGTATGCTCTTGCGGAACCGCACCGGCGGATCGCGGGGCCACAGGGCGGGATCGGCGATGCGCTCAACCTCTGCGGGGCGGGTCGGGCCGTCTTTTAAACGCACGCCCTGCCGCAGTTGGTCGAGGTCGGCTTCTTGCGGATCTCCTTCGACCTGTACCAGATAGGTCTTGGCCATTTTAAATTTGGGGTCCGCAATGCGCGCCTGAAGCCTGCCGTCATCGGTCAGCAGAAGCAGCCCTTCGCTATCCCGGTCGAGCCTTCCGGCCGGGTAGACGCCGGGCAGGGCGATATAGTCCGACAGGGTGGAGCGGGGTGTTTCCGTGCCCTGATCGGTGAATTGCGACAGCACGCCATAGGGCTTGTTGAACAGGATCAGCCGCGACATGCTTCACCTTTCCTCGGGTTCGAACGCGATGCTGCCCTGGGCAAGCAACCGCTCGATCAGCGTTAGTGCCATGTCTGATCCGCCAAAGCCAGGATCGACCGTTATGCAATCTAGCGCGCAGAGTTGTTCCGCAAGGGCGACAGTTTCCCGGTCGCATTCGAAACAGTCGCCATCGACGAACAGCAACAGGGAAGACGATCGCTGCCGGATAAAGGAAAAGCGGCTGGCCGGGTTGCGGCGAAGCGGTACCGACGCAGCGAGGCTGGCCCGTATGTCCTCGCGCAGCGGCGGGGAATCCGGCCGCCAGTCGGCATCGGGATATTTGGGCGTGCTGTTATATTGCCCGAACCAGCGGGCAAAGACCTCCCGGTCGAGCATTTTCGCGCTTATCATTTCGTGCAACCCGGCAATGGCCCCTGCGGAAATTTCGCCCGGATTGCTCTGCGCGGAAAAATCCGCGCCGCTATAGCGGTCTTCATAGCGATCTTCGTCCTGCATCCTATCGAGCAGATGATCGCACCAGTGCGCGATCAGTTCACTGCGCGAGGGAGAACGAAACCCCACGGAATAGGTCATGCAGTCATCCCCGACCGCCGTGCCGTTATGGGCGATGCGCGGCGGGACATACAGAATATCGCCGGGTTCCAATATCCACTCATCAGTGGCCTCGAAATCGGCGAGAAGGCGCAGATCGTCATGCGGCAGAAGTTTTGTGGTGGAATCGCACAATGGGCCAAGCTGCCAGCGGCGTTTGCCCAGCCCCTGAATCAGGAACACGTCATATTGATCGAAATGGGGGCCGACGCCTCCCTCGTCCGTGGCGTAGCTGACCATCACGTCGTCAACCCGCCAATTGGGGATGAAGCGGAAGGGTTCCAGCAGGGCGGCCACGTCCGGGACATGATGATCGACAGCCTGCACAAGCAATGTCCATGGCTGTTTGCCGAGCCGGTCGAAACGCGATGGGGAGAATGGCCCATGTTCGACTGTCCATTTCCGGCGACCCTGCACGATCAGGCGTGCTTCGATATCGTCTTCGCAGGCGAGGCCTGCCAATTCGTCCGGTTCGAGGGGGTTGTGCCAGCCGGCCCATGGGTTTCGGATCAGCAACGGCTTTTTCTGCCAGTAATCACGCAGGAAGGTGGCGATGTCGAAATCAGGAAGCTGCATGAATACTCGCAAGGAACAGAAAGAGGAGCCGGGGACGGCCCCGGACCACGGGCGATGCCATCCGGCGTCGAAATGGCTTTGGGGGCAGCCCGACATGGCTCGCATATCGTGGAAGCTCAGCAACCGTTAAAGCATCGATGGCCCTGTGCCAATAACGCCCTTGACCGCCATTGTTTCCATGATCGCATTCGTTTGGGCGGGGCGGAGGGGAACGGCTGGTTTCGGCCCGTTCGGGGAATGGGTGGTTGCCGCGGCAATGGTCTTTCACAGCGGAATGGGTGAGAGCCAGCGAGAAGCAGACAGCCTCCAGCCCCGAACACGGGATGCCGGATTTTCCTGAGGGTGGAGCGGAAGAAAAGTGGCTCCCCGAGTAGGATTCGAACCTACGGCCATTCGATTAACAGTCGAATGCTCTACCGCTGAGCTATCGGGGAGCAGCCCGGCTCTCCCGGGCAGGCCGCGCCTATAGCAGTGCTTTTTGCGCGATGACAAGGGGGGTTATGCAATAAATTGTTCGGCGGCGATCCGATCATCGAGTGTGTGTTCGGGATCGAATAGCAAAGTGAGCGGAGTCGTGCGGTCCACGGCCACTTCGACGCAGCTTACATCGCGCACTTCGCGCTGGTCGGCGACGGCGCTTACCGGGCGTTTTTGCGGGTCCAGCACCTTGAACCGGATGCGGGTTTTTTCCGGCAATATCGCGCCGCGCCAGCGACGCGGGCGAAAGGGGCTGATCGGCGTCAGCGCGATCAGGCTGGAGCCGAGCGGCAGGATCGGGCCATGGGCGGACAAATTATAGGCGGTCGATCCCGCCGGCGTCGCCACCAGCACCCCGTCGCACACCAGTTCGGGCAGGGCGACGCGGTCATTGACCATGACCTCAATCTTCGCGGTCTGGCGCGTTTCGCGCAGCAGCGATACTTCGTTGATCGCGGGCAGGGAGAGATCTTCCCCGTCGATCGTGGTCACATGCATGCGCAGCGGATTGACCTTGAACGGCTTGGCAGCCTGAATGCGCTGTTCCAGCCGTTCCAGTCGCCATTCGTTCATCAGAAAGCCGACGGTTCCCAGATTCATCCCGAACACCGGGACGATCTGCCGCCTTTCCAGCATGGCGTGCAGGGTTTGCAGCATGAAGCCGTCACCGCCCAAGGCAACGATAATATTGGCTTCCGACGGGTCGACGAAATCATAATTGGCGCGGAGTCGTTCCTCCGCGGCGCGCGCAGCCGGGGTGGGGGAGGCGAGCAGCGCCCGGCGAGGTTCGATGCTCATCCGCCGGTCACATTCATATGACGGCGGGTCATGCCCGAGGTGCCGTCTGCCGTGATTGCGAAACTATGGGCCTGAGGCTTGGCGATGAGTGCACGATCAAGTGATTCGTCCACCGCAGCGATGCCGCCGGTCCGATAAGCGGTCTTGAGGTCGACATGGTCCTCATGGCCGAGGCACATGAAAATCTTGCCTTCGCAGGTTAGTCGCATACGGTTGCACCCGGTACAGAAATTATTGCTGAGCGGCGTTATCAGGCCAAGGCGAAGCCCTTCCATCCCTTCCGGCTCATAATAGCGGGCGGGGCCACCGCTGCGATAGCCGATGGGGATCAGGCGACAGGCGGTTTCTATCTGCGCGACCGCATGGGAGAGGGGGAGGTAGCGGTCGGAACGGTCCTCGTCTATCTCGCCCAGCGGCATCGTTTCGATCAGGGTCAGGTCATGCCCTTGATCGGCGCACCAGCGCAGCATGGGCAGATAATCATGGTCATTAAGGCCTTTGAGCGCCACCATGTTGATCTTGATGCGGATACCGGCGGCACGGGCCACCCGGATGCCTGCCAGCACCGCGTCAATCTTTCCGCCGCGCGTGATGAAGGCGTAAGTCTCGGGATTGAGGCTGTCGATGCTGACATTGATACGCCGGACCCCTGCTGCGGCAAGGTCGTCGGCATGATGGGCGAGCCGGGTCCCATTGGTGGTGAGTGTCAGCTCCTCAAGCGTGCCGGTCGCCAGATGGCGGCTTATCCGGTGTACCAGATCGGGAATATCGCGCCGGACCAGCGGTTCGCCGCCGGTGAGGCGAATCTTCCGTACGCCCCGGGCGATGAAGCGATCGGCGATGATCGCGATTTCTTCAAGGCTCAGCACTTCGCTACGGGGGAGAAACGTCATTTTCTCCGCCATGCAGTAACGGCAGCGCAGGTCGCACCGGTCCGTCACCGATATACGCAGATAGTCGATCCGGCGGCCGAAGCCGTCGATCATCGGTGCGTGTGCAGGGCGCTGGGCGGCTGACATGCGCCAATAGCTAGGCGAAGCGGTGCATGCGTGCAAGGGACAGGAGGCCATGCAGGAATTGCGGTCAGGGACAAACGGGTAATTGCGGCGGGCAGAAGGCCCCGGTAACGTCCCTTCTTTATCATCATCCGGAAACATCGGGGATCGGGTCGACCATATCATGCCGGACGAAAGGGAATGAACGAACTGGACAATCGGGTGATCGGCCTGCTCGTGGCGGGGGCAGGGATGTCCGCCCGGGAACAGGAGCTGGCTCGGCGGGTGCGGGCACTGGGCTGGCATGTGGTGCCGGTCGATGCGCGCATGGAAGATGCGCCTGCCCTTGCCTTGCTCGATGCGCGGAATATCGGCGGACAGACGGAATACAGGTTGCCGCCCTCGGTCGTGGCCTGCATCGCCATTATTGACGGAGCGGCGGGGGAGGGCGCGGAAGATGAAGCCGAACGCCGCGAAAATGACGGGACCATGCTGCTGTCGACGGGCGTCACCCATTTTCTGCCCTGGCCGGTGGATGAGGTCCTGTTGTCGATGACGCTGGAGGCGGCCTGCGCGGTAGCCTTGCGGGCCAAGGGCAGTGACCGGGAGGCCGATGGAGAAGAAGAGGGCGCGGATTCCGATCTTGATCCGCTGACCGGGCTGGTCAGTCGCGATGCGGCGCGCAACTGGTTGGAGCACCGCCTCTTCCTGTCGCGATTGCAGGGAGAGGGAGGCTCGGCTCCGGCCGCCTGCCTGCTGATCGGGATCAGTCGGTTCGATAGTGTCAACGCAGCTTATGGCAAGGCGATCGGGGATATTGTTCTGCTACGCGCGGCGCAGCGTATCCGGCATTGCGTGGAAGAGGTCGTGGGCGAATCGGCGCTGGTGGCGCGTATGGGCGGGACCGAATATCTGGTCGCCATCGCCGCCGAGACGGTGACGGAGGCCAATATGGCCCGCGACCTCGCCCGCCTGATTCTCTCCGATGTCGCCAATCCGTTCGTCGCAGAGGAGCGGGTAATCCGGCTAACCGCGCGATGCGGTATCGCCGAACCGGCGCCGGAAGACGATGCCGGGCGTTTGCTGCGCCGGGCTAGTGCCGCCCTTGCCGATGCGCGCCGGTCGGGCACCAGTGACATCTGCGTGCGTACCGGCGAGCAGGGGCCTGCCGGGGGCGACCCGGACAGGCTCGACGCGGATCTGCGCCTTGCGCTGGACCGGGGAGAGATCGGTATCGTCTATCAGCCGCAATATGACAGCCATAGCGACCGGATCATCGGCGTGGAGGCTCTGGCGCGCTGGAATCATCCCGAGCTGGGGCAGCTCGATGCGGGCACCTTGTTCGAGGCGGCCGATCGTTCCGATTATCTGCTGCCCTTGTCGCTCCATATTCAGCAGGCGGCGTTGAAAGAGGCGGGGCGCTGGCCGCAATGCCTGAAGGGGTTGCGCCTGTCGATCAATGTGACCGCGGGCGATCTGGCGCAGGAAGGATTTGTCGACCGGCTGCTGACTATGGTGGCAGAGAGCGGTTTTCCGTATGATCGGCTGACGGTCGAGATCACCGAAAGCGGGCTGATCGAGAATATCGAGCAGGCCGAGCAGTTGCTCCAGCAATTGCGGCAGCGAGGATTGCGGGTCGCGATCGACGATTTCGGCACGGGCTATTCCAGCCTCGCCTATCTGAAAATGCTGCATCCCGATTATCTGAAGATCGATCACGGTCTCAGCCGCGACATATTGGGGACGGCGCGGGACCGGATCATCCTGCGCGCGATCATCGAAATGGCGCGGTCGCTGGCACTCACGGTGATTGCCGAAGGGGTGGAGAGCGAGGAGCAGCTTACCCTGCTGGCGCGCGAGGGATGCGATATTTATCAGGGGTTTCTGCGGTCCCCGGCGGTGTCGTCCGGGGAACTGGAGGAGTTGGTACTAAAGGCTTAGGCCGATATGGGCGATCAGTCTGGCGCCGGTGTTGCGCCGGGCCGGACTGCCGTCGTCGTCGATGCTGCTGTTCGCATAGCGCAAAGCCGCATTCCAGCGCCCGCGATACCAGTCGAGCGCGACGCCATGATCCCAATAGCGGCCGTCGGGGCGCAACCGTGCCGCTCGGGCCGGATCGTTGGTGCCGCCCGAAGAACGGCCGACATGGCCCGAAAGGGTGAAGGGCGTGGCGGGAATGGCGATGGCCGCCGATGTTCCGATGTAGAGATTATCGCCGCCGATATTGTCCTGATCCGGGGCGTAGCGGGCAAACAGGTCAAGGCTGGCCGGGCCGAGCAGAAAAGCGGCATTGGCCCCGATCTCACCATAGCCCTGCCCGGATGCGCCGGGGAACAGATGATAATCGCCCTGTATGCTCAGCGTCCAGCCGCCGAGCCGATGTTCATAGGCTGCGCCGAGATCCACTACCGCATCGGCGTCGCGATGGCGGTTCCTGCCCCATAGCGAGGTCGCCCCGGCGCGCACCGTCACCGCATCGGCGACGGTGGCTGAGAGCTCCGTGCCCAAAACCGGATTGCCGTTGCTCCAGCTGATGCCGCGACGACGTTCGTCGCTGGAGGCTTCCAGCGACAGCGAGGCACCGGCCATGGACTGAGCCAGGGCGGGGGGAGTGTTCGCCAATGAGAGCGGGGCAAAGGCAAGGATCGTCCATGGCCGGAATAGCATTAGTTGGAGGCCAGACTGCGTACCGCCTCCAGCTCCGCGAGCAGGCGCGGATGATCCTGTTCCGCCACCTCAAGCAAATGGGCGCGAATGGCTTTGTCCTGCCGGTTGATTTCCTGCGCGATGGTTTGTCGCTTGCCTTCGTTGCACGGGCCGTGGCGGCTGCCCGACAGCAGTTCGTCATGCGCGACGGTTCTCGTCAATGCGGGGCTGCCCGAAAGGCTCCGTTCCACTTTGATGGAGGCTGTCCACAGGCAGCGGCGCTGTTCCGTCCGGTTCGGCGTCGCTGCGCCGATGGTGCGCATGGATATATCGGTATGGGCGCTGTAAACGGCCTGCACCGGGGAACCATGATGATCGATGGTGATGCTGTGCGTGGCGGCGGATGCCGCGATCGCCATGATGATGGCACTCATATTCTTCTCCTGCGTGATGCCGGGCTTTTGCGCCCGATCAACGAGGACTGACTTAGGTCGGCATTATTTCCCGTCTTTTGCCGGGAGGTAATAAAAGCGCAAACACCGGGGCGGCGCCTTCGTTACCCGGCGATTTTCGCGAGCCCGGTGGAAAGCTGCGCCGCAGCGTGAAGGCGCGCGGCGCCGTCTTTCCAGGCGCGGGTGATGACCAGCTTATTGTCGGGGCGCAGCTTGGCGGTGCCCTGCAATCGCTGCACATAACCGATAAGACCCTGCGGATTGGCGAAGCTGTCATTGTGGAAGCCGACCAGCGCCCCGCGCGGACCGACATCGAGCCGGGCAATCCCGGCCTTCACGCAATTCTGCTTGATGCGGATGAGGGTGAGCAGGTTCTCGGTCGATTTGGGCAGCTTACCGAAGCGGTCGATCATTTCGGCGGCAAAGGCTTCGATGGCCTGTGCATCCTCCAGTTCGTTGAGGCGGCGATACAGGCCCATGCGCAGATCGAGATCGGGGACATAATCCTCGGGAATCTGCACCGGCGCGTCGATAGTGATCTGGGGGCTGAACGCATCGCGCGGCACGAAATCGGTAGACCCGCCCGCTTTCGCTTCCAATATCGCGTCTTCCAGCATCGACTGGTAGAGTTCGAAGCCGACCTCCTTGATATGGCCGGATTGTTCATCGCCGACGAGGTTGCCCGCGCCGCGAATATCGAGATCATGGCTGGCAAGCTGGAACCCCGCGCCCAGCGTATCGAGATCGGAGAGCACTTTGAGGCGCTTTTCGGCGGTTTCGGTGATGATCCGGTCGGCGGGCGTGGTGAAATAGGCATAGGCCCGCGTTTTCGAACGGCCGACGCGTCCGCGAAGCTGGTAGAGCTGGGCAAGGCCGAAACGGTCGGCGCGGTGGATGATGAGCGTGTTGGCGCTGGGGATATCCAGCCCGCTTTCGACGATGGTGGTCGAGAGCAGCACATCATATTTCTTGTCGTAAAAGGCCGACATGCGTTCCTCGACCTCGCTGGGGGCCATCTGGCCATGGGCGACGATCGGTTTCACCTCGGGCACCTGCTCGCGCAGATACTCCTCTATGTCGGCAATGTCGGCGATGCGCGGCACCACGAAGAAGCTCTGCCCGCCGCGATAATGTTCGCGCAGCAGCGCCTCGCGGATCACGACGCCGTCCCACGGCATCACATAGGTGCGCACCGCGAGGCGGTCGACCGGCGGCGTCTGGATGACGGACAGCTCGCGCAGGCCCGACATCGCCATTTGCAGCGTACGCGGAATCGGGGTTGCGGTGAGGGTGAGGACGTGCACGTCGGTCTTGAGCTGCTTCAGTCGTTCCTTGTGGACGACGCCGAAACGCTGTTCCTCATCGACGATGACGAGGCCCAGCCGCTTGAACTCCAGCCCCTTGGCGAGCAGCGCATGGGTGCCCACCACAACGTCGATGGTGCCGTCGGCAAGGCCGGCCTTGGTCTTCGCCGCCTCGCCCGAGGGCACGAGGCGGGAGAGACGACCGATATTGAGTGGGAAACCCGCAAAGCGTTCGACGAAATTATTATGATGTTGCCGCGCGAGCAGGGTGGTGGGGCAGATCACGACGACCTGCATCCCTGCCATCGCCGCGACGAAGGCGGCGCGCAGCGCGACTTCCGTCTTGCCGAAACCAACATCGCCGCAGACGAGACGGTCCATCGGGCGGCCCGCGCTCAGATCCTCGATCACGTCGCTGATCGCGCGATCCTGATCCTCGGTTTCGTCATAGGGGAAGCGGTTGACGAATTCGGGATAGCCGCCTGCATCCGGTTCCGCCGCTGGGGCAGGGCGCAGCGCGCGCGCCGCCGCGACCTTCAGCAACTCACCCGCGATTTCGCGGATGCGTTCCTTCATCCGCGCCTTGCGCCGCTGCCACGCTTCGCCGCCCAGCCTGTCGAGCACCGCGCCATCATTATCGGCGCCATAGCGGGAGAGCACGTCGATATTCTCGACCGGCACATAAAGCTTGTCGCCGCCCGCATATTCGAGCGCGACGCAATCATGCGGGGCGCTGCCGACCGGAATGGAGGTCAGCCCCTCATAACGGCCGATGCCATGGTCGGCATGGACAACGAGATCGCCGGGGGTCAGCGTCGCCAGTTCGGCGAGGAACGCATCGGCGCTCTTCTTGCGCCGGGCGCGGCGGACCAGCCGGTCGCCGAGCATGTCCTGCTCGGTGATGAGGGTAAGATCGGCACTGGCGAAACCATGGTCGAGCGGCAGGACGATCAGCGCGGTCGCGCCTTTCGCGGCCAGCCCCTGCGCCTCCTGCCACGTATCGGCCAGCGCCAGCGCCCCGGCCTTGTGATCTTCCAGCAGGCCTGAAAGTCGTTCCCGCGCGCCGGGGGAATAGCTGGCGATGATGGTTTTCCGTCCGGCCTTCTTCTGATTGGCGAGATGCACCGCAACCGCATCATAGATATTGGCGTTTTGCGCTCTTTCCGGCGCGAAATCGCGGGCGGCATCGACCTCCAGATCGAGTACGGTCGCGCTTTCCGGCTCATGAAAGGGCGAGCTGATATGGATCGGATGATCGGCAATCTGTTCCGCCCATTGTTCGGCGGTCAGGTAAAGCTGATCGGGGGCGAGCGGGCGATAGCTGCCCGGGTCTGACCCGCGAGAGGCGATGCGGTTCGCATGATAATCGGTAATCGCCTCGAATCGGGTCTGGGCCGCGCCCGTGACGCCGCCATCGCGCAGGATTAGCGCATCGTCTCCGAAATGCTCGATGAGCGGCACGAGCCGTTCCTCGAACAGCGGTAGCCAATGCTCCATGCCCGCGAGGCGGCGGCCGTCGCTCACCGCCTGATAAAGCGGGTCGCCCGTGGCGGTCGCGCCGAACAGCTCGCGATAGCGGGAGCGGAAGCGCTTGATCGTCTCCTCGTCGAGCAACACTTCGGAGGCCGGGAGCAGGGTGAAGCTTTTCACATCGCCGGTCGAACGCTGGCTACCCGGATCGAAGCTGCGCAGCGTTTCGATCTCGTCGCCAAAAAAGTCTAGTCGCAGCGGCTCCGGCGTGCCGCCGGGATAGAGGTCCACAATGCCGCCGCGCACCGCATATTCGCCCGCATCATGCACGGTATCGGTGCGGACATAGCCATTGGCCTGCAGCATCGCTGTCAGTCGTTCTATATCGATGCTTTCGCCGGGCGCGAGGCGGGCGACGACCTGACGCACGCGAAACGGGGTGAGGGTGCGCTGGGTGACAGCGGCAGCGGTGGTGACGACCAGCTGCGGCGCCTTGACCGACGCCTGCAACGCATGCAGCCCGGCCAGCCGTTGCGCGGCGGACCGCAGGGACGGCGAAGCGCGGTCATAGGGGAGGCAATCCCATGCCGGGATCGCGACGACCTCCAGTTCGGGCGCGAACCATGGAGCGGTATCGACTACGGCCTGCATCGCCAGTTCATCGGGTGCGATGAACACGGTTCGCGTGCTTTTGCCGCCACCCGCCGCCGCCCGCGCCAGATCGGCGAGCAACACGGGCTGAAAACCGGTGGGCACACCCGACAGGGTGAGCGGCTCACGGGCGGAGAACAGGCGTTTGGGATCGATCATATCGGCAGGCGGGCGGCGTCGAGGCGTCAGTTGCTGATCTTGATGAAGTCGAGTTTTTTGAAGGCGTCCATCATCGGTCCCCGATAGCGCTCGGGCACCTCGGCCGTGCCCATGCCCCAGGCCATGATATCGACATCCTGTTCATCGAGCAGCGTTTCGAACCATGTCAGCTCTTCCTCGTTCCAGCTTGTGCCATAACGATCGAAGAAACCGCCGACCATATAGTCGGCCTCGCGCGTGCCGCGATGCCATGCCTGAAAATAGAGGCGGCGCAGGCGGGGGTCGTCATACATGATTATGATCCTGTGCGGGTTTGATTGCTGTTGGGCACTGGGCTATCGGAAGGCCATAGCCATGCGACCCGAACTTCTCAATCCGCTCTTTGCCGAAATATCGGCGCTGAAAGGCGTCGGCAATGCGCTGTCGAAACCGCTCGACCGGCTGGGCCTGTCGCGCATGGTCGATCTCGCCTTTCATTTGCCGACCGGCTGGGTCGAGCGGAAACGGGTTACGGCGCTCGATCATAATGATGTCGGGCAGATCGTCATCGTCACGCTCACCCCGGTCGAATATCGCGCGGGCGGGTCGATGCGCGCGCCGTTTCGCGTGGTCGCGCAGGATGCGCATGGCAACAGCGTCAATCTCGTCTGGTTCGGCAAAAATGCCGGCTGGCCGAAAAAGCTGTTGCCGCTGAACGAGCCGCGAATCGTGTCGGGCAAGCTGGAGGCGTGGGGGGACCAGCTTCAGATTGTTCACCCGGACCATGTTTCCTCACCGGAGGAAGCGGGCGATCTCAAACTGCGGGAGGCGGTCTATCCGCTGTCCGAAGGGATCACTGGCGCGAGGATGCGTGATCTGGTGGCGCAGGCGCTGGAGCGGGCACCCGAGCTGCCCGAATGGATCGAAGCCTCTGTCCTCGGGTCGCATGGCTGGAAGGGGTGGCGGGATGCGCTGATGACCGTTCATGCGACCCCGGATGCGGGGCAGGCCCGCCGCCGCCTTGCCTATGACGAGATATTCTCCGGCCAGCTCGCGCTGATGCTGGTGCGCGCGGCCTCCCGCAAGCGGCGGGCCGACCCGATCCATCCCACCGGGCGCCTGCGCGAACAGGTGAAGCTGCCCTTCGATCCCACCGGGGCGCAGCGGCGCTCGCTGGCGGAGATAGATGGCGACATCGCGCAGGGATCGCCGATGCTGCGCCTGCTTCAGGGCGATGTCGGTGCGGGCAAGACCTGGGTGGCGCTGATGGCGTTGCTCGGCGCGGTGGAAAGCGGGATGCAGGGGGCGATGCTGGCGCCTACCGAAATCCTCGCGCGGCAGCATTATGAGACGCTACGCCGGATGCTGTCGGGCGTTCCGGTCAATATCGCGGTGCTGACGGGGCGTGACAAGGGCAAGGCGCGTGAGGCGACGCTGATGGGCCTTGCCGATGGCAGCATCGACATTCTCGTCGGGACCCATGCGATTTTTCAGGAGGCCGTGACCTATCATCATCTCGGCCTCGTCGTGATCGACGAGCAGCATCGCTTCGGCGTGGTTCAGCGCATGATGCTGGCGGCCAAGGGGCGGCTCAACCCGCATATGCTGGTGATGACGGCCACGCCGATCCCGCGCACGCTGACCCTGACCTATTATGGCGACATGGAGGTGAGCCGCCTCGACGAGATGCCGCCGGGGCGGCAACCGGTGAAGACGCTGGTGATGTCCGCCGACCGGCTCGATGAGGTGATAGACGCGCTCGGGCGGCATATGGCGGGCGGGGGGCAGGCCTATTGGGTGTGTCCGCTGGTCGAGGAAAGCGAGGTGTCGGATCAGGCGGCGGCCGAGGCGCGGGCAGAGGCGCTGCGGATGCGGTTCGGCGCGGATCGGGTTGCGCTTGTGCATGGCCGGATGAAGGGACCGGAAAAGGACGCGGTGATGGGCCGCTTTGCGAGCGGGCAGGCGAGCGTTCTGGTCGCGACCACGGTGATCGAGGTTGGCGTCGATGTGCCCAATGCTTCGCTGATGATTATCGAAGGGGCGGATCGTTTCGGCCTTGCCCAGCTTCACCAGTTGCGCGGGCGGGTCGGGCGCGGCGACAAGGCTTCCACCTGCTTGTTGCTGCGCGGCAACGGTCTTTCGGAAACGGCGCGGGCGCGGCTTGCGCTGATGCGGGAGAGCAATGACGGATTCCGCATTGCCGAGGAAGATTTGCGGCTGCGCGGGGCAGGGGATTATCTCGGCACGCGCCAGTCGGGCGAACAGAGTTTTCGCATCGCCGGGCCGGAGGATCTGGCCGACCTTATCGATATGGCGCGTGACGATGCGCGTTTGCTGGTCGACCGGGACGGCGGGCTGGCTTCGGAACGGGGGCAGGCGGCGCGACTCTGCCTTTATCTGTTCGAACGCGACGCTGCGGTGGCTTTGTTGCGGGCGGGCTGAACCGGAAAAAGGAAAGGCGCCGGAGCGGTTTGAATCCCCTTTTCCTTCCGTGCTACTTCACCTTTTGCCGAAGCCCGGCCGGTAGGTGCTGGTTACCGGCTGGAAGCGGCTGGCCACGATATATTTCTCTTTCGCGTTGAGCGGGCCTTTGCCGAGATGGATATCTTTGGGGTCAAGCGTCTCCGTCACCCTGATGCCGATGCGGCCATTGGCCTGCCACCGGATGGTGCCGTGAAACTTGCCCATGGTCGGAATGTCCACCTGAACCGCCGGACCTTTAACCGGAACCTGATTGGAGAGTCTGGCACCAATTCCATGTGTGGACAGGTTATGGATAATGATATCGAAGCTTTTTCCGTCGGCGCAACGCAATGATCCCCGTAACAATCGTGCGGAACGCTTGTCTGCGCGGACCTCCTTCATATCGTCACCATATCACGCGAACCCATTACCGCATTTTTGCTGTGTTACATTGTTTTACAGGAGGAGGTCGGATAACTTCAAGCCGGATTCAAATATTTAACGGCATAAGGGGACAGCCTCCCAATCGAACGACCGGAAGCATTTCACCTGAACGAACAAGGGCAGAGGCGTCAGGGAAAAGCCGCTTGTTTTGTGATGGGTGGGGCGGGTTTCCCCGCCGCCCTTTCAGGGGTCAGCCCTCGGTCACCATCCCATGCTTTTTCGCGCCGAAGCTGACCTTGTCGCCGGCCTTCAACGCGAAATGCGGGTCTTTCACCACCTCGCCATTGACGCGGATCGCGCCTTCCTCAAGCTTGCGGCGCACTTCCTTGTTGGAGGTGGCGAAGCCCAGCGCGGTGGTTGCGGCGAGCACCGTTCCGGCATCGGAGAGGGCAACACTGGGCAGGTCCGCGCCCGCCCCGCCGGAAAATGTGGCGGCGGCGGTCTGTTCCGCGGTTTCGGCGGCCTCCTGGCCCCGGCACAGCGTGGTGGCGGCATTGGCAAGGATGCGTTTCGCTTCGTTGATTTCCGAGCCCTGCAGCACTTCCAGTCGGGCGATCTCATCCAGCGGCAGGTCGGTGAACAGGCGCAGGAAGCGACCGACATCGGCATCCTGCGTATTGCGCCAGAACTGCCAGTAATCATAAGCGGGCAGCGCATCTTCATTGAGCCAGACCGCGCCTTGCGCCGTTTTGCCCATTTTGCCGCCGTCCGCGGTGGTGATGAGCGGGGTGGTCAGGCCATAGACCTGCGTGCCGTCGACCCGGCGGGACAGCTCGATGCCGTTGACGATGTTGCCCCATTGATCGGACCCGCCCATCTGCAACCGGCATCCGGCGCGGCGCGACAGTTCCAGAAAGTCATAGGCCTGAAGGATCATATAATTGAATTCGAGGAAGCTCAGCGACTGTTCGCGATCCAGCCGCATCTTCACCGAATCGAAGCTCAGCATCCGGTTGACCGAAAAATGCTGGCCGATGTCGCGCAGGAAGGGGATATATTCGAGCTTGTCGAGCCAGTCCGCATTGTCGACCATGATCGCGTCGGTCGGGCCGTCGCCGAAGGTCAGGAACCGTTCGAACACGCGGCGGATGCTGGCGACATTCTGCGCGATCACGTCCGTGGTCATCAGCTTGCGGGCTTCGTCCTTGAAGCTGGGATCGCCGATCTTGCCGGTGCCGCCGCCCATTAGGACGATCGGTTTATGCCCGGCCTGCTGCATCCGGCGTAGCATCATGATCTGCACCATGGAGCCGACATGAAGCGAGGGCGCGGTCGGATCGAAGCCGATATAGCCGGGGACGATCTGCTTTGCGGCGAGGGCGTCGAGCCCTTCCGCATCGGTCAACTGGTGGATATAGCCCCGTTCGTCGAGCAGGCGCAGCAGATCGGATGTATAACTGGTCATGGCCGGCGCCCTTAGCATGGAGTTTGGCGGTTGAGTAGGGTTTTGGAACTGATTTGCCATTCCGACACGCCCTGCGGTGCGGAGATTGGCCTGTCCGTGACGGTCGACCGGCAAAAGGACGCTGTGCTGGACCTGCGCTATCGCATCGCGGGCAATGTCGATGCGCTGGCGATCGGGGCGCCCGTCGTGCCGGGGCGGGGGCATGAACTTTGGCGCACGACCTGTTTCGAGGCGTTCGTCGCGGGGGCACAGGGCACGGGCTATCGCGAATATAATCTCGCCCCGACGGGCGCTTGGGCGGCCTATCGGTTCAGCGGTTATCGCAAGGGGATGCGTGATGCCGATATAGTGCCGCCGAAGATGGAAATAGCGCGCGGGGAGCATCATCTCGATCTCAGGACTCGGTTGTTCCTGCCGGAGAGCGGGCCGGTCCGCCTCGGTCTTTCCGCCGTGATCGAGGAGCGGGGAGGGCGTATCAGCTATTGGGCGCTCGCCCATCCGCCGGGAAAGCCTGATTTCCATGATCCGGCTTGCTTTGCGCTTGAACTTCCGGCACCCGAAGTGTCCGCAGCGAAAGCGGAAACCGGGGTTGCGCCCGATAATGCGACAGGCACATAGTATAGCAGCATGAAGAACGGTATCGACCGGCTGATCGCCGACCCCGAATTGCGCAGGCCCCTTATCGGCAGGCGCGTCGCTTTGCTCGCCCATCCCGCCTCGGTGACGGCGGACCTGACGCACAGCCTCGATGCGCTGGCCGCGCTGCCCGATATCAGCCTGTCCTCCGCTTTCGGACCACAGCATGGGCTGCGCGGTGACAAGCAGGATAATATGATGGAAAGCCCGGATTTCGCCGATCCGGTACATGGCATTCCGGTATTCAGCCTCTATGGCGAGGTGCGCCGTCCGACCGATGCGATGATGGACAGTTTCGACGTGATCCTGATCGATCTTCAGGATCTCGGGACGCGTATTTATACGTTCATCACGACGCTGCTCTATGTGCTGGAGGCTGCTGCCCGTCATGGCAAGACAGTGTGGGTGCTCGATCGCCCCAATCCGGTCGGTCGTCCGGTCGAGGGGCTGAGCCTGCGTCCCGGCTGGGAGAGCTTCGTCGGCGCCGGACCGATGCCGATGCGGCACGGGATGACGCTGGGCGAACTGGGGCACTGGTTCATTGCCCATTATCGCCTCGACGTCGATTATGCCGTTATCACCATGGAAGGGTGGGAGCCGGAGAGCGCGCCGGGGTTCGGCTGGCCGGAAACGCGGCTGTGGATCAACCCCAGCCCCAATGCGCCCAACCTCGCTATGGCGCGCGCCTATCCGGGCACGGTGATGCTGGAAGGTGCGACCCTTTCCGAAGGGCGGGGGACGACCCGGCCGCTCGAACTTTTCGGCGCGCCCGATATCGATGCGCGTGCGGTAGTGGCGGAGATGCGGGCGCTGGCGCCGGACTGGCTGAACGGCTGCGCGCTGCGAGAATGCTGGTTCGAGCCGACCTTTCACAAACATGTCGGCAGCCAGTGCGCGGGTGTGCATATTCATGCCGAGGGCAGCTTCTACGACCATGCCGCCTTCCGCCCCTGGCGGCTTCAGGCCTTGGCGTTCAAGGCGATCCGGCGGCTTTACCCCGATTATGATCTGTGGCGCGATTTCCCCTATGAATATGAGTTCGGCAAGCTGCCGATCGATGTCATCAATGGTTCGCCGCTGTTGCGGGAATGGGTGGATGACGGGGCGGGGACACCCGACGATCTCGATGTGCTGGCCATTGCGGATGAGCAGGCATGGGAAAAGGAACGCCGGGACTATCTGATCTATCGCTGACCGGCAGGATCGGCGCGGCGCGGGCCGGGATCAGCGTTTACGGCTGAGTTCCCGCATAGCCGCATCCAGCCCGTCGAGCGTCAGCGGGTACATGCGGTCATCCATCAACTGGCGGATCATTTTGTTGGACTGGCTATAATCCCAATAATCGCGCCGTTCCGGGTTGATCCACACCGTCGCCGGATAGGTGCGCGTCACCCGTTCCAGCCAGAGAGCGCCCGGTTCGTCGTTCATATGCTCGACGCTGCCGCCGGGATAGCTGATCTCATAAGGGCTCATCGCCGCGTCGCCGACGAAGATGACCTTATAATCATGGCCATATTTGTGGAGGATATCCCATGTCGGAATGCGCTCGGCAAAGCGGCGGCGGTTGTCCTTCCATACGCCCTCATAGAGGCAATTGTGGAAATAGAAGAATTCGAGATTCTTGAACTCCGTCGTCGCCGCGCTGAACAGTTCTTCGCATAGCCGGATATGCGGGTCCATCGATCCGCCGACATCGAGAAACAGTAACAGCTTTACCGCATTGCGCCGCTCCGGGCGCATGTGCACGTCGAGAAAACCACGCTTCGCCGTACCGGAAATGGTTTCGTCGAGATCCAGCTCATCGGCCGCTCCCTCCCGCGCGAAGCGGCGCAGGCGGCGCAGCGCGACCTTGATAGTGCGGGTGCCCAGTTCGCGCGTTGCATCGAGGTTCTGAAATTCGCGCCGTTCCCACACTTTGATCGCGCGCTTGTGCCGGCTTTCGCCGCCGATCCGGACGCCCTCGGGATTATAGCCGCCATTGCCGAAAGGGGAGGTGCCGCCGGTACCGATCCATTTATTGCCGCCCTGATGCCGTCCCTGCTGTTCCTCAAGCCGCTTTTTCAGCGTCTCCATGATCTCGTCCCAGCTTCCCAGCGACTTGATCTTCTCCATTTCCTCGGGGCTGAGATATTTCTCGGCCACCGCGCGCAGCCATTCTTCGGGAATGTCCGCGCCGGGCATTTCGGTTTCGGAGAAAATGCCGCGGAACACCTTCTGAAACACCTGATCGAAGCGGTCGATCAGGCCCTCATCCTTCACATAGGTGGCACGAGCCAGATAATAGAAAGCTTCGGGCGTCTGGTCGATCACCTGCCGGTCGAGCGCGTCGAGCAGCACCAGATGCTCCTTCACGCCCGCCGGAATGCCCGCAGCCCGTAATTCATCGAGGAAATTGAGCAGCATCAGCCTTTGGCCGGAGGTGGCAGCGGCGCCTTGGGATAATGCGGGATGCTCGGATCGAGCGTGGCCCAGCTCGGCGCGCTCGACGTCCAGATAATCGCCTGAGGCGCCATCAGTTCGGGATCGTCCAGCGTGCCCGCGCGGATGCGCATCGGCAGGCCGGCGGGTTCTATCGTCTTGCTGTAGATTTGCGATCCGCAGGTCGGGCAGAAACCGCGTTCTACCCTGTTGCCGCTGTCGGCGTTGCTTTGCAGCGTGGTGATCTCTCCTTCGAAACGAACCGCTTCTTCAGGAAACAGCACGTTGACGGTAGCCGATCCACTGGCGATGCGCTGGCAATCGCGACACCAGCATGCGCGCGCGCCTAGTGGCTGGGCATCGATTTCATAATGCACCGCGCCACACAGGCAATGCCCCTTGATCGTCATTCTATCCTCCTTTGCGCGTCATGAAGGCCAGCCGTTCGAACAGCATCACGTCCTGCTCATTCTTGAGCAGTGCGCCATGCAGCGGCGGGATCGCCTTGCGCGCATCCTTTGATTGCAGCACGTCGAGCGGCATATCTTCGGCAAGCAACAGCTTCAGCCAGTCGAGCAGTTCGGACGTGGATGGTTTCTTCTTCAGGCCGGGCACCTCGCGCAGATCGTAAAATATGTCGAGCGCGCGGGATACGAGGATTTTCTGAATGCCGGGGAAATGCACGTCAATGATCGATTGCATCGTCTCCCGGTCGGGGAACTGGATATAATGGAAGAAGCAGCGGCGCAAAAAGGCGTCGGGAAGGTCCTTCTCATTATTGGAGGTGATGACGACGATGGGGCGTTCCGCCGCTTTTACCGTCTCGCCGGTTTCGTAAACATGGAATTCCATCCGGTCGAGTTCCTGCAACAGGTCGTTGGGGAATTCGATGTCGGCCTTGTCGATCTCGTCGATCAGCAGCACCGGCAGCTTTTCGGAGGTAAACGCCTCCCACAGCTTGCCGCGACGGATGTAATTGCGGATGTCGTGGACGCGCTCGTCCCCCAGCTGGCCATCCCGCAGGCGCGCCACCGCGTCATATTCATACAGGCCCTGATGCGCCCGCGTGGTCGATTTGACGTTCCATTCGATCAGCGGAGCATTCACCGCGGCGGCAATCTGCTGTGCCAGTACCGTCTTGCCGGTGCCGGGTTCCCCCTTAACCAGCAGCGGACGGCGCAGCAGCACCGCGGCGTTGACCGCGACCTTCAGGTCATCGGTGGCGACATAATCGGCGGTACCTTCGAAACGCATGATCCTGATCCCGTTTTGCGATGCAAAAGGGGGTAGTGCGCTTTACCGGGCAGGGCAAGGGGCCGAGTTTATTCGGCCGCGCGGATGTCGGCGCGGGCGCGCATCAGTTCCCACAGGCCCTTATGCTGTCCCAGAAGCTGACGCGCTCCGAACTGGATCGCGCGAACCACGGCGTCGTCGGTCGCGATGCCGCGCAGCACCGCCATGGTGTCGGCGGCGGTCGGAAGGCCGCATTTGGCGGGTTCCATGCCGATGCGCATCGCCGCATGGTCGAGCAAGTGACGAACGCCGCCCCAATCCAGCATGAGAGTCAGCGCCGCACCCATCGCGCAGCCGCGCCGATCGGATTGCGACAGCATGTCGAGCGCGTGGCGTTGCTGAAGGACAGCCGAATCGCACTGATTCTGGCCGCTGGTGCTGGGGACCGGGCCAAGTGCGACCGTCAGGCGGGTGAGATAGGCGCGCTCGTCGGCAAAGGCTTCGCAGGCCTGAACCAGCCAGTGACGGGCCGCATTGTCGGTGCTGCGCGTGGCGGCATGATCGACCACGCCGGGAAAGCGACCGTGCAACAGGCACAGATAATGGGCGGCATCGGCGAGCGAGGCCAGCGGGCGGGCGCCGGGGGTGCCGATGGCGGTAATGAGCATCTGAACATGCGGATGAACGGCGGTGCCATCGATCGCGATCAGCGAATCAATCGTTGAACTTATACTCCGATCGGCATCGGAGAGGTGCGCATGTTGCATAATCTACCTCATTTTCCCCTGGTCGGATTGCCATGGGTTCATGAGCATTTATAGAGGGATGCGGTAAACGGGGCGTTTATCGGGAAGTTCGACTAAGCCGATTTTTCTGCCTCTTCTGTCTCCATATGAGGCAGAAGATGATGAGAAATGGTTAAAATCCAGGTTACTATAAATCGTTACCATGAAAAAGGGCGGCGGAATCATTCCGCCGCCCTGTCGATGGTTTCCGTTGATGGTTATTGATCGAGAAAGCTGCGCATCTTACGGCTGCGTGACGGATGTTTCAGCTTCCTCAGTGCCTTTGCCTCGATCTGGCGGATGCGCTCGCGGGTGACGCTGAACTGCTGGCCGACCTCTTCCAGCGTGTGATCGGTATTCATGCCAATGCCGAAGCGCATGCGCAGCACACGTTCCTCGCGCGGGGTGAGGGAGGCGAGTACGCGGGTGACCGTTTCCTTGAGGTTGGCCTGAATCGCGGCATCCACGGGGATGATCGCGTTCTTGTCCTCGATGAAATCGCCCAGATGGCTGTCTTCCTCGTCGCCGATCGGCGTTTCGAGAGAGATCGGCTCCTTGGCGATCTTCATCACCTTGCGCACCTTTTCGAGCGGCATGGAAAGGCGCTCGGCCATTTCCTCCGGTGTCGGTTCGCGGCCCTGTTCGTGGAGGAACTGGCGGCTGGTACGCACCAGCTTGTTGATCGTCTCGATCATGTGCACAGGGATGCGGATGGTGCGGGCCTGATCGGCGATCGAACGGGTGATCGCCTGCCTGATCCACCAGGTAGCATAGGTACTGAACTTGTAGCCGCGGCGATATTCGAACTTATCGACCGCCTTCATCAGGCCGATATTGCCTTCCTGAATAAGGTCGAGAAACTGCAGGCCGCGATTGGTGTATTTCTTGGCGATGGAGATGACCAGGCGAAGGTTTGCCTCGACCATTTCCTTCTTCGCAATGCGCGCTTCGCGCTCGCCCTTCTGCACCATATTGACAATGCGGCGGAATTCGCTGAGCGCCATGCCGGTCGCCTGTGCGATTTCGCTGACCTCATTGCGGATACGGTCGACCGCGCGGGTTTCCGCAGCGGCGAAGGCGGCCCATTTCTTGTCGAGCCCGGCGACCTTTTCGATCCAGCCCTCATCCAGTTCATGGTTGATATATTGATCGAGAAAGTCCTTGCGGGAAACTTTGTGCCGCTCGGCCAGGCGCAGCATCTGCCCGCCCAGCGTCGTCAGGCGGCGATTATAGCTGTAAAGCTGATCGACGAGATATTCGATCTTCTGCTGATGGAACTGAACGCTTTCGACTTCGGCGGTCAGGTCCTCGCGCAGCTTCTGATAATCTTCTTCGGCCGCTTCGCTGATCGTGTGGCCGCTGGCCATTGCATCGAGCCGGGCGGTCTGCGCCTTGGCAAATTTGTGGAAGATTTCCGTGATGGTGGCGAATTTTTCCAGCGCCATCGGTTTCAGTGTTTCTTCCATCTGGGCGAGGGAGAGCGTGTTGTCATCCTCATCCTCTTCCTCGACACGGCGCGCGCGGCGCTCGACCATCGAATCCTCGTCCTCATCGTCCGAAGATTCCTCCTCGACCTCGTCCTCATCCTTGTAGGAAGGACCGGCGGTCTTTTCGGAGATTTCACCGTCATCGTCGCTGTCCTCATCGGACAGGCTCTCAGGCGCGGGATCCTTGGACAGCATCGCGTCGAGATCGAGAATCTCGCGCAGCTGCATTTCGCCATTATTGAGGGCTGTCGACCATTCGATGATCGCGTGGAAGGTCGTCGGGCTTTCGCACAGGCCGAGGATCATCGTGTCGCGCCCGGCCTCGATACGCTTGGCAATGGCGATTTCGCCTTCGCGCGAAAGCAGTTCGACCGCGCCCATTTCGCGCAGATACATGCGCACCGGGTCATCGGTGCGATCGACCGTTTCCTTCTTTTTCTCGGTGGTCAGGCGCTCGGTGCCGTCGTCCTCATTGGAGTCGATCGCTTCGACCTCGTCGTCGCGCTGCTCCTCGCCATCTTCGCCCTGTTCCTCATTCTCGACGATGTTGACGCCCATATCGTTGAGGGCGGACATCACATCCTCAATCTGTTCGGACGACATCTGATCCTGCGGCAAAGCAGCGTTCAGCTCATCATAAGTGATGTAACCGCGCTTGGTCGCCCGCGCGATCAGCTTCTTGACCGATGCTTCGTTGAGATCCAGCAGCGGCGCGTCGCCGCCTTCCATCTCTTCGCCCTGACCCTTGCTTGCCTTGCTTGCCATCTATTCGCCTTGCCTGTCCGATTCAGCCTGTCCGATGCCCGTTACGCGGCCATCAGCTGTTCTTCGATATTTGCCTTGAGTTCCCGCAGCCGTTCGTCATTCTGACGCTTGAGCGTTATCAGTGAGAGATGTTCCTGCCACCGGGTCTCGTCCATTCCATCATCGCCTTGCGCATAAAGATCAGCCTTCAATCGTTCAAGCTTTGGTGTGAACTCCTGCTCGAACAACAGAATATTGATGACTTCGCCCAAGTCCTTTTCCGCTGTCGTCCTGTCGGTATCCGTGCTGAAGAACGAAAAGCACAGATCATGCTTTAGGTTCCGGCGTTCTAGGTCTGGCAGGGAAGCTTCTTGCAATATGGCGTCGACCAGGCTTTCTTCAAGAGCGTTACGCTCCAGCGATGCCCGGATCATCAGTGCCGTCCACTGGCTGAGCGCCTCGGTTGGCATGGTGATCGACGCCAGTTGCTCGCGATGGCTGTAAAGCACCGCCGGATGTCGGCACAATCCCAATAATATCGCGCGTTTCATCATGCGGTCGATGCGCTGCGCCATATTGGCAAGATCGGAACGAATTTCTTCCCTTGTGCGCGCGATGAAGCCGCGCACGGCATTGCGTTCCTGCTTCTTCCAGCCGAATTCTGCCCAGAAACGCTCCCGCAGCGCCCGCTCATATTCCTTGCGGACCAGCGGGTCGGTGATGGTGGTCGCTTGTTCGGCAAGTCGTTGTTGCAGGCCTGCACGGCTTTCCGGTGTGGAAACTTCTCCGGCCTGCCGTTCGTGCAGCCATAGTCGTTCGACCAGCGGTATCGCCGATCTGATGCAGGTTTCAAATCCCGCCGCGCCGCTGGCCTTGATGAGATCATCAGGGTCCATCCCGCCCGGCAACGTCACGAAGCTCAGGGACTGGCCGGGCTTCAGTAAGGGGAGGGCGCGCATCGCCGCGCGGTCGGCGGCTTTTTGCCCCGCCGCATCGCCATCGAAGCAGAGGATGGGCACGTCCACCATCTTCCACAGCCGCTCAAGCTGATGCTCGGTCAGCGCAGTGCCGAGCGGCGCGACGCATTCGCCGATACCGGCCTGCGCCAGCGCGATCACGTCCATATAGCCTTCGACTACGATCACGCGGTCGGATGCGCGCGCGGCGGCTAGCGCCTTGTCGAGATTATAGAGGGTGCGTCCCTTGTCGAAGAGGGGGGTGTCCGGGGAATTGAGATATTTGGGCTCGCCCTGTCCCAATATGCGGCCGCCAAAGGCGATCACTCGTCCGCGCGCGTCGCGGATCGGGATCATCAGCCGCCCCCGGAAACGGTCATAAGGGTCGCGATTGGTCCGGCCCGGTTCGTCCGGCGGCTGGATCAGAAGGCCGGCCTCGACCAGCATTTCGATCGGAAAATCCTTGAGCGCGGCTTTCAGCTTGCCACGCGAATCCGGCGCATAGCCGAAACCGAAGGCGCGTCGGGTCGCATCGGTGATGCCGCGCTTTGCGAGATAGGCGCGTGCTTCCGCGCCGTCCACCCCGGCAAGCTGTTCGACAAACCAGTCCTGCGCCGCCTGCATCGCATCATGAAGGCCGCGCGCCTGCTCTGCCTTGCGCGCGGCGCGGGGATCGGGCGCGGGCATTTCCATCCCCGCCGCGTCGGCCAGTTCCTTTACCGCGTCGATGAAGGGCAGGCCGCGATGATCGGTCATCCAGCGTATGGCATCGCCGTGTGCGCCACAGCCGAAACAGTGGTAGAAGCCCTTTTCATCGTTGATCGTGAAGCTGGGCGTCTTCTCATTATGAAAGGGGCAGCATGCCTTATACTCGCGGCCTGCCTTTTGCACTTTTACGCTCTTGCCGATCAGGGTCGACAAGGATGTGCGGGCACGCAACTCATCCAGAAACTGAGGCGAGAGAGACATCTCGTTATTATACAGGTCTTAGCGCGAGTCGCGCGCGATTCCCAGAAAAATACTGTGAATGGATCGAGATTCTACGCCGCTTCGCGTCGGCTCGCGTCCCATCTGGCTTTTGGTATCGATCGCCGAAACCGGGCCGGATGAGGGCGTGGCCGGGGGAAAGTCCCCCGATCCAGCGCAAAGGCGGGCGGCGGGTCAGCTCAGTGCTGCCTTCACCAACCCGCTTGCCTTGCTCATGTCGAGCACGGTGCCATGCCGTTCCTTCAGAACCGCCATCACCTTGCCCATATCCTTGACCGAAGAGGCGCCGATTTCTTCCTTGATCGCGAGAATGGCGGCAGTGGTTTCCTCTTCGCTCAACTGGCGGGGGAGGAAGGCTTCGATCACGTCCAGTTCCGCCTGCTCCTTCGCGGCGAGTTCCGCCCGTCCGCCCTGTTCAAACATGGCAATCGATTCGCGGCGCTGCTTCACCATCTTCTGGAGCACATCGACCACGATGGCGTCATCATCGGGCGTCTGGGTGGCGGTGCGCAGTTCGATGTCGCGATCCTTGAGCTTGGCGAGGATCAGGCGGACAGCGGCCAGACGTTCCTTGTCGCCGGCTTTCATGGCATCGATTTGCGCAGATTTGATGGCGTCACGGATCATGACGGGGCGAATCCTCTTTTGTGGTTCGGGAAAGGATCAGATATAGCGGCAAAACAAATTTTTAACAGTCATTGACCGTATCGCCGCAAAGGCATAGGTGACCGGCCGTTTAGCCTGCGCACCACCGGGTAGCGTGCGGCTGTTTTGGACAAGCAAAAGCAAAAGGAAATCCGCCATGGCGACCGCCACATACCCTGCTGTGCCCAAAGGAGCGACCGGGGTATTGGTTCTGGCGGATGGCACGGTGGTTTTCGGCCGCGGTTTCGGCGCGACCGGCGAGGCGGTGGGCGAGCTGTGCTTTCACACCGCGATCACCGGCTATCAGGAGATCATGACCGATCCGAGCTTCGCCGGGCAGATCATCACTTTCACCTTTCCGCATATCGGCAATGTCGGCACCAATGCCGAGGATGTCGAGGCGCGTGAGCCGCATGCGCTGGGGTGCATCGTGCGCGAGGATGTGACCGCGCCGAGCAATTTCCGCAACAGCCAGCCTTTTGACGAATGGATGAAGGCGAACGGGCGCATCGGCCTTTCCGGCGTCGATACCCGCGCGCTGACCCGTCGCATCCGGATGCAGGGCGCGCCTAATGTGGTGATTGCCCATCATCCCGATGGCAAGTTTGATCTCGCCGAGCTGCATGAAAAGGCGAAGGCATGGCCGGGGCTGGAGGGCATGGACCTTGCGATCGAGGTGACCGGCGACCGGCGCGAGTGGCAGGGCGGGGCCTGGGAACTGGGCGTCGGCTATCATCTCGAGGCCGACAAGCCCGATGCGCCGCATGTGGTGGCGCTCGATTTCGGGGCGAAGGACAATATCTTCCGCAATCTGGTGAAGGCGGGTGCCCGCGTTACCGTGCTGCCCGCCAAGGCGAGCTATGAGGATATCATGGCGCTGAAGCCCGATGGCGTGTTCCTCTCCAACGGTCCGGGCGATCCGGCGGCGACCGGAGAATATGTGGTGCCGGTGATCCGCAAGCTGCTGGATGCTAATGTGCCGATCTTCGGCATCTGCCTCGGGCATCAGATGCTGGCGCTGGCGGCGGGCGCGAAAACGGTGAAGATGCATCAGGGCCATCGCGGCGCCAACCATCCGGTCAAGCGGATGGAAGACGGGTTGGTCGAGATTACCAGCATGAACCACGGCTTCGCGGTCGATACCGCGACCCTGCCCGCCAATGTGGTGGAAACGCACCGGAGCCTGTTCGATGGCTCCAATTGCGGCATCGCCATTACCGGCAAGAACGCCTTTTCGGTGCAATATCACCCAGAGGCTTCGCCGGGGCCGCAGGACAGCTTCTATTTGTTCGAGAAGTTTGTGGGGGGATTGAAATGATCTACGGGAATATTCGGAAGAATACCTACCGGTTTGATCACGATGTTCTATCTGAGGATATGCTTAAAAATATGGATGTTCTTAAGCTAATGAAATTAGCTTATGCGGACATAGTATCGCAGAATTTGCATAAAGGTAGCCATTACGAAGTAGAGTTTCGATTTCAGCAGCCAACTCCGTTGATTGACGAGAAGGTTTTTGCGGCCGAATTGAAACCTAGGGTGTTTTGGCTATCATCATATGATGGCTTTGTTCAAGGCTTTGGATTCTCATGTAACTTTTTTGACAAGTACGTGCTGAGGTTGCACGGAGAGGGTTTCAAGAGAAAATTGAAAGAACTGAAATTGGGGCTTTCTAATATATTCATTTACTCTCCGGAATTCGCCAATGCCCAAAAGAACTGACATCTCCTCCATCCTCATCATCGGCGCTGGCCCGATCATCATCGGTCAGGCGTGCGAGTTCGATTATTCGGGCACGCAGGCGGTCAAGGCGTTGAAGGAGGAGGGCTATCGCATCATCCTCGTCAACTCCAACCCGGCGACGATCATGACCGACCCGGACATGGCCGATGCGACCTATATCGAGCCGATCACGCCCGAAATCGTCGGCAAGATCATCGAGAAGGAGCGCCCGGATGCGGTGCTGCCCACCATGGGTGGCCAGACCGCGCTCAATACCGCGCTGGCGCTATTCAATGACGGCACGCTGGAGAAATATGGCTGCCAGATGATCGGTGCGGATGCCGAGGCGATCGACAAGGCTGAGGATCGCCTGAAGTTCCGCGATGCGATGGACAAGATCGGGCTGGAATCCGCCCGTTCGCGTATCGCCCACAGCATGGACGAGGCGATGGAGGCGCTGGAGTTTATCGGCCTTCCCGCGATCATCCGCCCCAGTTTCACCATGGGCGGCACCGGCGGCGGCGTCGCCTATAATCGCGACGAGTTCATGAACATCGTCCGGTCCGGTCTCGACGCGTCGCCGACCACTGAGGTGCTGATCGAGGAATCGCTGCTCGGCTGGAAGGAATATGAGATGGAGGTCGTCCGGGATCGGAACGACAATGCCATCATCATCTGTTCCATCGAGAATATCGATCCGATGGGCGTCCATACCGGCGACTCGATCACCGTCGCGCCCGCGCTGACGCTGACCGACAAGGAATATCAGATCATGCGCAACGCCAGCATTGCGGTGTTGCGGGAAATTGGCGTGGAAACAGGCGGTTCGAACGTACAGTTCGCGGTTAATCCGAAGAATGGCCGCCTGATCGTGATCGAGATGAACCCGCGTGTGTCGCGCTCCTCGGCGCTGGCGTCGAAGGCGACCGGCTTCCCGATCGCCAAGGTCGCGGCGAAGCTCGCCGTCGGCTACACGCTCGACGAGATCACCAACGACATTACCGGTGCAACCCCGGCCAGTTTCGAGCCGACCATCGATTATGTCGTCACCAAGATTCCGCGCTTTGCTTTTGAGAAGTTCAAGGGTGCGGAACCGCTGCTCGGCACCGCGATGAAGTCGGTCGGCGAGGTGATGGCGATCGGCCGCAATATTCATGAATCGATGCAGAAGGCGCTGCGCGGTCTGGAAACCGGGCTTAGCGGTTTCAATGTCGTCGATGAACTGGTGGGCGCGAGCAAGGACCGGATCATCGCCGCGCTCGGCACGCCGACGCCGGATCGTTTGCTGATTGCCGCGCAGGCGTTGCGCGAAGGACTGACGGTCGAGGAAATTCATAATGTGGCGAAGTTCGACCGCTGGTTCCTTGAGCGGCTGAAGGAAATCGTCGACGCAGAGGGCGAAGTGATGCGCAACGGCCTGCCGGTCGAGGCGGAGGGGCTGCGTCGTCTGAAGTCGATGGGCTTTTCGGATAAGCGCCTTGCATGGCTGGCGTTGCAATCGGCCAATTTGCGCACGCCCGGCGTCGCGCGCGGTCACGGCCTGATCCATGAGGCGGTCAAGGCAATGACCGGCGCCACCAGCGAAGCCGAGGTGCGCGAACTGCGCCACAAGCTCGGCGTGCGTCCGGTGTTCAAGCGCATCGACACCTGCGCGGCCGAGTTCGAGGCGAAGACGCCATATATGTATTCGACCTATGAAGCGCCCAGCTTCGGTGAGCCGGAATGCGAAAGCGCGCCGACCGATCGCCGGAAGATCGTCATCCTCGGCGGCGGTCCGAACCGGATCGGGCAGGGGATTGAGTTCGACTATTGCTGCTGTCATGCCTGTTTCGCGCTGGAGGATGCGGGCTATGAGACGATCATGGTCAACTGCAACCCGGAAACGGTTTCGACAGATTATGATACGTCCGACCGTCTCTATTTCGAGCCGCTGACGGCAGAGGACGTGTTGGAAATCCTGCACACCGAAAAGCAGAATGGTACGCTGGTCGGCGTGATCGTGCAATTTGGCGGGCAGACGCCGCTGAAGCTGGCGCAGGCGCTGGAGGATGCGGGTATTCCGATCCTCGGCACCTCGCCCGATGCCATCGACCTAGCCGAAGATCGCGAACGCTTTGCCGCGCTGGTCGAGAAGTTGAAGCTGAAGCAGCCGGCCAACGGTATTGCGCGCAGCCGGGAAGAGGCGATCGCGGTCGCCAATCGTATCGGCTATCCGGTGCTGATGCGTCCTTCCTATGTGCTGGGCGGTCGGGCGATGGAGATTGTCGACGGGCAGGCGCAGCTTGAGGAATATATCGCCACCGCGGTGCAGGTGTCGGGGGATTCCCCGGTGTTGATCGACCAGTATCTGCGCGATGCGGTCGAGGTCGATGTCGATGCGATCTGTGACGGCGACGATGTGGTTGTCGCGGGCGTGCTTCAGCATATCGAGGAAGCGGGCGTTCACTCGGGCGACAGCGCCTGTTCGCTGCCGCCCTATAGCCTGCCCGACGACATCATTGCCGAGATCGAGCGGCAGGCCGACCTGCTGGCCCGTGCGCTCAAGGTGCGGGGTCTGATGAATGTCCAGTTCGCGGTCAAGGATGGCGAGGTTTACCTGATCGAGGTGAACCCGCGCGCCAGCCGCACCGTGCCGTTCGTCGCCAAGGCAATCGGCGCGCCTATCGCCAAGATCGCCGCGCGCGTGATGGCGGGGGAGAAGCTGAAGGATCTGCCGAAGATCGACCGCCATGCGATCCATCATATCGCGGTCAAGGAGGCGGTGTTCCCGTTCAATCGCTTCCCCGGCGTCGATCCGGTGCTCTCACCGGAAATGAAGTCCACCGGTGAAGTCATGGGAATCGATGCAGATTTCCCGACCGCCTTTGCCAAGGCCCAGATCGGCGCGGGCACGATATTGCCGCGTTCGGGTGCGATCTTCGTTTCGGTGAAGGATAGCGACAAGCCGGTGATCCTGCCCGCGATCCGCAAGGCCGAAGCGCTTGGTTTCAAGATCGTCGCCACCGGCGGCACCGCGCATTATCTGGAAGAGCAGGGCATTGCGGTCGAAACGGTGAACAAGGTGGCGCAGGGGCGCCCGCATATTGTCGACCGGATCACCGATGGCGGCATTGCGATGATCTTCAACACCACCGAGGGATGGCAATCGTTGAAGGACAGCCAGTCGATCCGCGCCAGCGCATTGCGGATGAAGATTCCGAGCTTTACCACGGCGGCGGCTAGTATCGCCGCAATGGACGCGATTGAGGCGCTGGGACGGCATCCTCTTGAAGTCAGGGCGCTGCAATCTTATTATTGATGATCTTATCTCTCGGTTCTTCGATCAGGGGTAGAGGTTTCAGCCGGAGGACGGTGCGTCGCCGGTACAGAGAAATATTGGGGATTTGCTGATGGCAACCGTTGAAAAAATGCCGATGCTCGCCATCGGGTATGAAAAGCTGAATGACCAGCTTCGTGCCCTGAAGGCAGAGCGTCCCCTGATCGTCGACGCGATCGAGGAAGCGCGCGCGCATGGCGACCTCTCCGAAAATGCCGAATATCATGCGGCCAAGGAGCGTCAGGGGCAGGTCGAGGCGACTATCGCCGACCTGGAAGACAAGCTCAGCCGCGCTCAGGTGATCGATCCCAAGACTCTCTCGGGTGACAAGATTGTATTCGGCGCGACCGTCACCCTGCTCGATGAGGATGACAAGCCGGTCCGTTATCAGATCGTCGGTCAGGCCGAAGCAGATGCGAAAATGGGCATGATTTCCTATAACAGCCCGCTCGGCCGTGCCCTCATTGGCAAGCAGGTCGGCGAGGATGTCGAGGTGATCGTGCCTTCCGGCGAAAAATATTACGCCGTCGACAAGATCGAGTTCATCTGATCGCGCGAGCGTTCCTGTTGCATCCGGTGAGAGCCGGATGGTTGCATTCATGACGCTCTCGGCGCAGATGATCCCATTTGTCCGCTACCGGCAGATTGAAGCTGTTAGTGCCGTTATCGGCGCAGGATCCCTGTCATTGCGGTCTGGAGAGTGATGAAGGCAATGTCGTCCTCCACTGCGCGCGTTACCAACGGCATAGCGCTTTTCACCTTCCTGGCTTACCTTGTGGGCGCCCTGCCTGGCTGGGAAGCTATGCTCGCCTATGCAGGCGGGTTTATCCCCGCGCGGGTGGGGGAGCCTGGGTTGCTCGATCAGGCGGGGCTTGCCGTGCCGGTCGTTCCGGTGCTTTTCACGCCGCTTACCGCGACGCTGCTGCACGGCGGCTGGCTTCATCTTGGTTTCAACCTGTTGATCCTGCTGTTTTGTGGTCGGCAGGTTGAATGGGTGATGGGCGGGCGGCCGTTATTGCTGCTTTATGGTATCGGCGCCTATGCTGCGGCTTTTGGGCAATGGCTGCTGGGGCCGCATCTCATGATTCCCATGATCGGCGCGAGCGGTGCGATTTCGGCGGTGATTGGCGCCTATGCGTTGCTTTTCAGCAATAATAAGGTGCGGGCGCTTGGGCCTATTCCAGCCACGGCCGTGCGTATGCTCTGGCTGGGGGCGGGATGGGTGTTCCTGCAATTTCTGATCGGACTGGCCAGTGGCCTTGGCAGCAATTCGCTTGGAACCGGAGATAATGGTGTTGCCATCGGGGCGCATATCGGCGGTTTCCTGGCCGGTATGATATTGACGCGTCCGTTGCTCGGTATGCGTTTTGAGAAGGCGCCGAACGGCGGCGCCTCTCGATAAGCGGGTTGATGGAGCGGAAAGAGTTTATTCGTCGCCTGCGGTGAGGTCGTCGGTTTCCGGATCAAGTAACCGGTGCAGATGAACGATTACATATTTCATCTCAGCATCGTCGACGGTCCGTTGCGCCGCTCCCCGCCATGCCTTTTCCGCACTGGCGAGATTGGGATAGACGCCGACGAAGTCGATCGCGTTGAGGTCGATGAAATCGGTGGTGCGGGGGTCGGACACGCGACCGCCCATGACGAGGTGCAGCTTGCTCATGGGCGATTGCTTTACGATATGCGAGGAGGAAAAATCAACTTCCTTCCGCATCTGCACAACAGATTATTGGTATAAGCCATTCCTTTTCAGGAAAGGGCGGCCGATCATTCTTCCGGGGGAGGTGCCTTGCCGCCATCACGGACCTTGGCGACGATCTTTGCCGCGCCATCGGATGCCGCGTCGATCAGTTTATGGGCGCGGTTTTCCATATCGGTCAGATCGGCATGTTTCGCCGCTTCTGATGCCAGGGAACGGGCGGTTTCGAAGCCCGCGCGTGCCTCGGCCTCAAGCCGTTCGGCGGTGTCGGCAGCGATGCTTCTGGCGGTTTCGAACCCTGCCTTGGCTTCGCTTTCGATCCGTCTGGCGGCATCGGCGCTGACCAGCTTTGCATTCTTCACCGCGCTTTTGGCGATGCCGCTGGCGGCTTCGGGCGCCTGCCGGACCAGATTCCGCGCCTTTTCCAGCAATTGCCCGCTTTCCTCGATCGGCAATGTCGCCCCTTTCTTTGCCGCATCGCGAGCGGCTCGCCCGGCTTTGCCGGCAACCTTGCGGACGCGGCGGGTGGTTTTTGGGAATAGCCAGGCGGCGAGGGCTCCCGCAGCGGCGGCGGCGGCCGTTGCCGCGACCGGATGTTCGGTGATAAGCCGGTTGGCATGGTCGACCGCCTTGCTCGCCTGCACCTTGGCGGCATCGATCTTCTGCCCGGCATCGGCGCCGGCCGCACGGGCGCGCTCCCCGACCTTTTCGGCGCCTTGCCGGATCCCGGATGCCGCGCGCTTCACATTTTTACCCGCCACGGTGCGGGCGCGGTCCAGCTTTTCCTGAATATCCTTATCCATTCAATCCTCGCTTTCTTCGACCCGCGATTCCGGTTCCGAAGCCGTCTTCATTCCCCTGATATGGCTATAGCCCGCACCGAGTAGCTTTCCCAGCGGCTTGCGCGCGAGCAAGGCCCCGGCCGCGAGCGCTGCAGTCAACGCCTTGCCCGGATTGGCGCGGACCATATCGCGCGCCTTCTCTATTCCGTCCAACCCGAAATCGAGCGCCCGGTTCCCGGCTTCATGGGCGATGTTCGATGGGCGTAACCGCTCCTGCGCCAGGTCGATCCGTTCCATCAACTTGTGTCGCTGGTCGAGCGCGCGTTCATCCAGTGCGGCAAGCCTTTCCGGCAGGCTGGGTTTCATGATCCTGTCTCCCGCCCTGCGGTGATATGGCGCAGCGCGGTCTTGACCCGTGCGCGGGCGACCAGCGCCAGCAGCAGCACCGTGCCGAAGCAGAGGGCCAGAACAAGACAGGTCGCCGCAATCGGACCGATATGCGGGGCGAGCGCCCATATGCCGCCGATCAGCAGAGCGACCAGCCCCCCCATCAGGAGGAACAGCGCCACGGCCCCGAGAATGGCGGCATCGCGCGCGGCTCCACCGATGATGCGCGCACGCAGCTTCTGCCGCTCCATTTCGGTTTCGGCATAGTCCCGCCCGTCAGCGATCAACAGTTTCAGTAATTCGATCGTCGAACGGTCGCTATCGTCGGTCGACAGTTCCTCCGCCGCGGCGGAAATGTCTTCTCCCTCGGGCGCCCAGCCAGTCTTGCGCGTCACGCTTTCCACCCCTTTCGGACCTGTTCGTGGACAGAGGAGCGCTGCCCGCCAAAGGGGCCGCGTCCGCTTCTGACGGCTTACGCCTCGTCAGCCTCGTTTGATTCCGCACTCCCGCTGCCGCGGGCGAGTCGCATCAGCACGAAACCGGCGATAGCCGCTGCCCCGATCGCCACGGCCGGGCTCTTGCGCACGAAATCGCGGGCCTCGCCGAGAAGCTGGTCAATGTCCTTGTCGTCGAGCGATTGCGCCGCACCCGCCACGGCATTGGCGGCCTGCCGTGCATAATCGCCATATTGCGGGCCGAGCTTTGTATCGACTGTGCCGGCGGTTTCGTCGATCAGCTTGGCAAGGCTCTGCATGGCGGTGCCTGTCCGGGCCTTTGCGCTGTCGGCTGCGTCGCGAGCCATCTTGCCCGCCTGCGCATAGATTTGTTCGCTCTGAGCTTTCACTTTCTCACCCTGATTTTTCAATTTCTCGCTCTGCGCTTTCCAGTCGACCGATGTCTTGTCGGCAACCTCCTTCATCTTCGCGCGCGCGGCGGCACTGGCGGTGGTCATAGCCGCCCGCGCCTGATTGGCCGATTCCGCGAAGCTGGGCGTTGCTGCGGCCTTGGCGCGAGGAGCGCGCTTGCGCGGAGTGGAAGCCTCAGCCTTTGTCGCGGCTTTTTTTGCAGTGCTGGCCGAGCCGGTCTTCTTCGCGCTGGTCCCGGCCGCCGATGCCTTGCGCGTGGGGGCCCTGCGGGGCTTCTTCGCCGGAGCGATGGGGAGATCGGGTGCATCGGCCATGGATATTCCTTTGCTTTAGATTGGAACGGGTCGAAGGAACGACCTGTTCCTATAAATAACAGGTCCGTGACAGTATTTCACCCTGCGCGAGCCATTTTTTACAAGGGGAGGATCGGCGCACATTGCCTTATCGGGTGATGCTGGCTAATCGGACGCCAGATTTTACAGGGCCGGACCCCTATAGCTGTCCATCAGGGAAGGAAGAGACCATGACCGCCATTCTCGATATCCATGCGCGCCAGATTCTCGACAGCCGTGGTAATCCCACGGTCGAAGTCGATGTATTGCTGGAGGATGGCAGCTTCGGCCGTGCAGCCGTGCCATCGGGGGCGTCGACCGGCGCCTATGAGGCGGTCGAGAAGCGCGACGGGGACAAGGCCGTCTATCTCGGCAAGGGTGTGCTGAAGGCGGTCGATGCCGTGAATGACGACATCGCAGAGGCGGTGATCGGCATGGATGCCGAGGATCAGGGTGAGATCGACGCGGCGATGATCGCGCTCGACGGTACCGAGAATAAGGGCAATCTGGGCGCCAACGCCATTTTGGGCGTCAGCCTGGCGGTCGCGAAGGCGGCTGCGGATGCGCGCGGGCTGCCGCTTTATCGCTATGTCGGCGGCGTATCGGCGCATGTGCTGCCGGTGCCGATGATGAACATCATCAATGGCGGCGAACATGCCGATAACCCGATTGATTTTCAGGAATTCATGGTCATGCCGGTAGGCGCGTCGAGCATTGCCGACGCAGTACGCATGGGTTCTGAAATCTTCCATACGCTGAAGAAGGGGTTGCACGACAAGGGGCTGGCCACGTCGGTCGGCGATGAGGGCGGTTTTGCGCCCGCGCTCGCTTCGACCACCGATGCGCTCGATTTCATCATGGCGTCGATTGAAAAGGCCGGTTACACGCCGGGCGACGATGTCGTGCTGGCGCTCGATTGCGCCTCGACCGAGTTTTTCAAGAACGGCAAATATGAGATGGTCGGCGAAGGCAAGAGCCTGACGCCTGCCGAAATGGCCGATTATCTGGCTGACCTCGTCGCCCGCTATCCGATCAAGTCGATCGAAGACGGCATGGGTGAGGATGATTTCGAAGGTTGGAAGATCCTGACCGACAAGATTGGCGGCAAGTGTCAGCTTGTCGGGGATGACCTGTTCGTCACCAATCCGAAGCGCCTTTCAATGGGTATCGACAAGGGGCTCGCCAATTCGCTGCTGGTCAAGGTTAACCAGATAGGTTCACTGACCGAGACTCTTGCGGCTGTCGATATGGCTCATCGTGCGCGCTATACGGCGGTGATGTCGCATCGTTCGGGCGAAACCGAGGACGCGACGATCGCCGACCTCGCCGTCGCCACCAATTGCGGTCAGATCAAGACCGGCTCGCTGGCGCGTTCCGACCGGCTCGCCAAATATAATCAGCTCATCCGTATCGAGGAAGAACTGGGCGAGATGGCCGTCTATGCGGGGCGGTCCATTTTCCGCTAAGAGCCGGGCGGTTTTCGCCTGCATTTTCGTTTATTGGGATACGGTCCGCCGCAAATTGGCGGGCCGTATCATTTTTCTGTTGCGTGGTTGAATCGAACGTGATTCAAGATGGCATGGCTCATATTGCAAAGCTCCGTATGTTATTCGCTTCGGCCTTTGGGCCGGCGATTGCGGTGCTGTTGCTGGCGCTTTTCATCGGTTATGCGATTTTGGGCCCTAACGGTCTGCTTGCCTGGGGCGATTACAAGCGCCAGTTGCGGGACAGCCGGGCGGAACTGAAGGTCGTGCAGGCCCATCGTGCCCGGATCGCCAACCGGGTTGATCTGCTCAATCCCCGGCATGTCGATCCGGATATGGCCGATGAAATGATCCGGCGGGAGCTGAATGTAGGGCATCCCGATGAGATTGTCGTCCCTTTGAAATAGGCTTGTGTGTCCCGGATGGGGCAAATGCGCAAAATCATCATATAGGTTCGTTTCGGCATCCCTTTTCGCTGGATTCTGGAATAGGCCGGTCTATATTCGCCGGACCTCCCCATGAATGAAACAGAAG
Source organism: Sphingomonadales bacterium (assembly GCA_006226685.1). Lineage (GTDB taxonomy): Bacteria > Pseudomonadota > Alphaproteobacteria > Sphingomonadales > Sphingomonadaceae > Sphingobium. Next base: position 42,970 of record SBGG01000035.1, on the reverse strand, counting down.
GATGCTCTCTTGGTAAAACCGACAACGCCACGGACGATAAAAAAATCGTCCTCGCCTGCCGGTGGCGCGGAAGCGCCCGCCCGGCCGGATCATAACAAGGCAAAACCGGCACCTCCCATGGATTATACGGCGAGCAAGGAAGAGCTTCTCGCCTTCTATCGCCAGATGACGCTGATCCGCCGCTTTGAGGAAAAAGCGGGGCAGCTTTATGGCCTCGGCCTGATCGGCGGATTCTGTCACCTCTATATCGGTCAGGAAGCGGTTGCCGTCGGCATTCAGTCGGCGCTGACCCCCGGTAAGGACAGCGTGATCACCGGCTATCGCGATCATGGCCACATGCTGGCCTATGGTATCGACCCCAACCTCATCATGGCCGAGCTGACCGGTCGTGCCGCTGGCATTTCGAAGGGCAAGGGCGGTTCAATGCATATGTTCAGCGTCGAGCACAAGTTCTTCGGCGGACATGGCATCGTCGGCGCGCAGGTGTCGCTGGGCACCGGCCTCGGTTTCGCGCACAAATACAGCAATGACGGCGGCGTATGCGTCGCCTATTTCGGTGACGGCGCCAGCAACCAGGGCCAGGTTTATGAGAGCTTCAACATGGCGGAGCTCTGGAAACTGCCGATCATCTATGTGATCGAAAATAACCAATATGCGATGGGCACCAGCGTCAACCGCTCCTCGGCAGAGGACCAGCTGTTCCGTCGCGGCGAATCATTCCGTATTCCCGGCATTCAGGTCAACGGCATGGACGTGCTCGCGGTACGCGGCGCGATCGAGGAAGCGTTGAAATGGGTGCATGCGGGCAATGGCCCGATCCTGCTCGAAATGAAGACCTATCGCTATCGCGGTCACTCCATGTCGGACCCCGCCAAATATCGCTCCCGCGAAGAAGTGCAGGAGATGCGCGAGAAGTCCGACCCGATCGAAGGTATCAAGAAACATCTCGAAGCCGCCGGCGTCAGCACCGACGAGATCAAGTCCATCGACAGTGAAATCCGCAAGGTCGTCAATGACAGCGCCGATTTCGCGGAAACGTCGCCGGAGCCGGATCTCGCGGAACTTTATACGGATGTGCTGGTGGAGCAATATTAATGGCTATTGAAATCAAGATGCCGGCGCTGTCCCCGACGATGGAGGAAGGAACGCTGGCGAAGTGGCTCGTCAAGGAAGGCGACGAGGTAAAGTCCGGCGACATATTGGCCGAGATTGAAACCGATAAGGCGACGATGGAATTCGAAGCTGTCGATGAAGGTGTCGTCGGCAAGATCGTCGTGCCCGAGGGCACTGAAAATGTGAAGGTCGGCACCGTCATCGCAACCATGGCGGGCGAGGGCGGGGAAGAGGCTCCGGCTGCCCCCGTGGCTGCTGCTGCTCCGGCACCGGCTCCTGCTGCGGAGACTCCTGTTGCGAAGCCTGCACCGGTTGAGGTGAAGATCGCGGTCGATCCCGCCATTCCCGCAGGCACGGAATTTGCGAAGATGACGGTGCGTGAAGCGCTGCGCGACGCGATGGCCGAGGAAATGCGGACCGACGACCGCGTTTTCGTGATGGGTGAGGAAGTCGCCGAATATCAGGGCGCTTACAAGGTCACGCAGGGGCTGCTCGATGAATTCGGTGCGCGCCGTGTGATCGATACGCCGATCACCGAACATGGTTTTGCCGGTATCGGTGCGGGCGCGGCGATGGGTGGTCTGCGCCCGGTGATCGAGTTCATGACCTTCAACTTCGCGATGCAGGCGATCGATCAGATCATCAACTCGGCGGCCAAGACCAACTATATGTCCGGTGGCCAGATGCGGTGCCCGATCGTGTTCCGCGGTCCCAATGGCGCGGCCAGCCGCGTTGCCGCGCAACACAGCCAGAATTATGGCCCCTGGTATGCGGCGGTGCCGGGTCTGATCGTGATCTCGCCCTATGATGCGGCCGATGCCAAGGGCTTGCTGAAGGCGGCGATCCGTTCGACCGACCCGGTCGTGTTCCTCGAAAACGAACTGCTTTACGGCAAGAGCTTCGAAGTGCCGGTGCTGGACGATTATGTCCTCCCCATTGGCAAGGCGCGGATCATGCGCGAGGGTTCCGACGTGACGCTGGTCAGCTATTCGATCGGCGTCGGCGTTGCGCTGGAGGCTGCCGAGCAACTGGCGGGCGAAGGGGTCGATGCCGAAGTGATCGATCTGCGCACTCTGCGTCCGCTCGATACCGGAACCGTTCTCGCCAGCCTGAAGAAGACCAACCGAATGGTCGTGGTCGAAGAAGGCTGGCCGGTCTGCTCGATTGCGAGCGAGATCGCGGCGGTGGCAATGGAGCAGGGCTTTGATGACCTCGATGCTCCGGTGCTGCGCGTTACCAACGAGGACGTGCCGCTTCCCTATGCCGCCAATCTCGAAAAGGAAGCGATCATCGACGCGGCCAAGGTCGTCGCGGCGGTGAAGAAGGTCTGCTATCGCGGCTGAGCTATCGACGTAGTTGATTTACAGGGGCGGGGAGGTCGGTTTGAAACCGGCTTTCTCCGCCCTTTTCCATTCCCCCGGTCTGTGAACAAGCGTGGGTGCTATAGTTCGCTCCGGGAATGGTTCTCATTAAGTACAGCTTGAAATTGTGACGCCCTCGTCATTGTAAATGCCGGTGGTGCTGCCCGTGGGGCCTGCAAGATCGCGTGTATCGCGCACCGTCATCGCCGCCACCTCGACTATTTCGGGGTTCGGGATCACTGTGTTGGTGAACAGTGGCTGATAATCATAGGCGACCTCAACGAAAATCACAGCGCCATTGTCGGGAGCGGTTACCTGTCGCCCGGAAGGCCCGACACCCGTAAGATTATCGTCCCCGGCATCGCCATAGGTCGAATTGTGAACCTTCGTGCCCCGGCATCGCTGCCACCGGATCCGATATTCACCGCTCGGATTGGTCGGAAAGGTTTCGCCTTCGACGCTGGAGACGATCACCCGGCCATGGTCGTACAGGTCGAGCGTCCCGGCCTGTAATCCCGCACCGGTCAGCGCATCGTTGATGTTCATTTCCTTAACCGTCTTGTTCGACAGCAGTGAGCCGTTGCCGATGCGCGCGACATTATCCGCCAGTTGCAGCGCGACCTGACTCACCCGCATCTTGGTCGAGGCATAGTTGGTCAGTTCCGCCCCGGTGAGTGAGATCAGCAGGATGAACGGCAACGACGCCGCAAATTCGACCAGCGCAAGGCCGCTGCAATCGCTGCGGAGCCGGCGAAGGTGCACCCATGCGCGTCGTGCGGGGGAGAAAATGCCCATGGTCATGACGCGCAATTCCTTACCGTGGGGGCGCTATATTGCGATTGTTCGCTATAGGGCTGGTTCTCCAGCACCGTCACGGCCCTGATACGTACCGTGTCGGAGAGGGCCGGAATGAAGCCGTGCAGCGGGAGAAGCCGCGGGTAGCTGACATTGGTGGTATAGACGACGCGGTCTTTCGCGCCGCCCTGTCCGGCATCGCCGCCATCGGCGTCCCAGACGCCATTATTATTTGCGTCCTCATAGGATTCGTTATTGTTACAGACACCGTCGCGAAACTCGCTCGGAGCGGGCGTATCGACAAAGGTTTCCGCCTGCGCGGCGGCGGCTTTTTCGAATGTCCTGTAGAAGCGCCGGGTAATCGTCACCGTCGCATCCTTGTTCAGTTCCAGCACCGATTCCCGGATATGCTGGTCGATTGTCGACTGGGTGCTGGTCTCGGTCGAGGTTTCAAGACCGGAATCGCGCGCGGCCTTCTGTACCACGCCTTGCAGCACCGATGTCATGTAGAGCGTGTGCCCGACATCGAACGCACCCAGCAGCAATATGCAGAAAACCGGCGCGACGAACGCGAATTCGATCAGGGTCGCGGCCCGTTCATCGCGCCTGATCCTGTGAAGGGAGGCGGGGATACGCATCAGTTGGTCAGCCTCAACTGAGAGATTTGCGCGGCGATGGTCTGAAAGGTGGTAAGCAAATCGGTAACGCTCGTTGCTTCATAATAGCGGTTTGGCGAGGCGCAATTTTCAAGGCGTACCGCCGTCGGAGATCCGCTTGCGACACTGCCCCCGTAGTTCACCACCCACAAGGTGATGTTCTTGTTTTTGATGGCCGAGCAGATCGCTTCCGTGCGCAGTTCGATTTGCCGGGTTACCGTGCCACGGACGTTGTCATTCGAACAGGTTTGGCTATCATAGGTCGGTGCAGTGGATGCATCGGTTTGACGACGATCCCACCAATGGACGCCATAGGCCGAATAGTTGGTGTTGGCGGCGCACGCCTCGCCGTCAGTCATGAAGATCAGATGGCGTTCGATTTCTCCGCCCCTGCTCGTGAAAGCATTTTCTGACGCAAAGATGCCGGTTGGCGACATCAGGCGTGCCCCCCACAACAGGCCGATATCATGATAGGTGCTGCCGACGGCTTCCAGGCTGTTCACATAGTTGACGAAATCGTCTTTTTCCGTTGACGTTGTATAGCGTGCCAGCTTGCGTGATGCGGTTGGGCAATAGGCAGTTCTGCTAGAACTGCTGCCGTCATAATTATCATAGTCACCGCTGTAATTTACCGAGGCATAAGTGTTGGAACCGGAATTGTTCCGAATGGACCGCTTATAGACCGCAGTAGGAAGCATCGGACCCCATTGGGTGTCAGGATCACTGGTTGGAACCATGTCGATGTCGAGGTCGAAGGCGTCGGTTGGAATGGGATCGAAGTCGGTGGTGCGCACGGTCTTGCGTTCTTCAATGCAACCGGGCCATGCTACGCTGGTTTCGGTTCCGCCTGTCCCGATGGGGAGCATGACGGAATTGTTCCAGTCCGATCCGCCAGCCTTCAGTCCGCTGACGTCCATATTTTCGACTTTCTTGTAAATCCAGTAATCGAAAACGTCTTGCGTTTCATAAATGGCGGAATTGGTTTTCCGATAGGTGCGGGTCAGCGTGTAGCTGATGCTGCGGCGATAGACCGTGCAATTACCTGTCGTTGACCATCTGTTGCCGGATCTGCTCCAGGAACTATAATAATCATAGCCGCTGTAATTCTGGTCGGTGTACCACTGGACGATCTGGTTGCTGCCGCTGGTCCAGCTTGTCTGGCCATAGGCGGCGCTTTCTCCGCCGTTCGGATTATTGGTGTCGGCTGGAACATAGGAGTCGCACTGGCTGGATGTGACCCCGCTATAGCTTTGCACGGTACTGGCGTTGCCATAGTTATAGTTGTTCGTGTTGGTTGAATAGAGAGACGGTGTGCCGTCGTCATTATAGCCGGTGATGACCTGCTGCGGGGTAAAATGTGCCTCGCGCGACTGGTAACTCCACCTGTCGGCCATGAAGCTATTGGGAAGCAGTCTTCCGACATTGACGTTCACATTATAGGGAACGAACCCAAACCGAACCTGAATGTCGTTGCTGATCCCGCCGCTGGGCGTCGTTCCGCAGTCAGCGGGCGTATCGAGCTTCATCAGGACTTCGTAAAAGCATTGGACTGCTGTTTTTAGCCCGGAAAGTTTCGTGGCATAACCGCCCGAAGTCGGCGGATTTCTCATCGAACCGGTAACGTCGAGCACGAACATGATGTCGGTATTGGGCAGGCGCATTTCCGCGTCGCAACTGACGGCGATCTGTTTCTGTTCAAAACCGAACAGCTTCATCACCATCAGCGGTACCGTGACAGAGGCGGTTCCCGTCACCTTTCCGGCGCTTTCGGTGAAATCATGCGTCAGGCCCGATGAGCCATAGGCATCGGTTGCATAGTTGGTTGCAAAAATCTGGTCGGCGGCACTTTCCGATGCTGTGGTCCAGTTGCCGCCGCCCTGCGCCTTGCGTCCTGCCAGCGCACCGGCATCACAGGCTTGCTGGAGCCGGGTCTTGACGAGGTAGAGGCGGCTGATGTCGACGCCGCCGCCGATCATGCCGATCAACGGGAGGGTCGCTGCAGCGGTGATCGCCAGCGTATTACCCGCCTCATTATGCAGCAAGCGCGTGAGAAAGCCCTTTTGTGCCGCCGGTTTCCGTGCCATGCCTACCCCAGTCTTGATCCAGCCGGTAGTCTTGCCGCGCGCGAAGCACGCCCTTGCAAGCGCGAACAACAGGTCGACCGACCGTGCAGGCTTAGGCAAAATGCATTAAAAAATGGTAATGGCGGGGGTCCGCCGCAGGTGTGGAAGTGACGGAAAAGCACGAAATTACGCCGATTCAGAGACTTGTCCTGGCTGCAGCGGGGAAAGGGGCGCCCCGGGCGGAAACGATCATCGCGCTGGACAATGAATGCGCCCGCATCGCCGTGGTGGCGAAGGAACCGTTAATGGCGCAGATCCGCCTTGCCTGGTGGCGGGATGGCCTGATTGCCCGGGAGGCCGTGCCCGCCCACCGCTCCCCGATCATGGATGCTCTGCGAGAGATCGATGACTTTGAGGCGAGCCGGGAAGCGTTGGTCGCGATCATTGACGGCTGGGAGGAACTGATCCTCTGGGATGGTGCCGATGCTGCCGATATGCTGGAGCGCTATGCCGCAGGAAGGGGGCGCGGGCTGTTTGCCGCCCTGCACCCGGCCCATGCCGAACGGTCGGCCCATTGGGGGCGTTTATGGGCCTTGTGGGATTTGTCGGGGCATCTGGGCGATGAGGCGCTGGGGCAGAAATGCATAGGGCAGGGGCATGTCTTGCTGGAGCAGGATCGCGACCTTCCCGGTGCGCGTCTGCCGCGCATGCTGGCGATGCTGGCCGGCGCCGCGCATCATGATGTCAGCCGGAAAAGGCGGGCGCCCGCCCGGTTGACGCCGGGGCTTTACATGCGCCTGATCCGGCTTCAGGCCCTGGGGCGGTAACAGGGGCAGGGCGACACAAACGGATATGGCGGGAGGCGGAGATATGGGGCGGTTTGTCGCGGGGGCGGTGGTCTGTCTGCTGCTGGTTAGCGGAGGCATGTTCTGGTGGCAGGAAAAGGCCGGAAGCGAACGCCCGGCCGTATCGGTGGCTCAATCGCCGGTGCCGGTTTCGGGCGAACCCGACCTGCCGGAGGGCGATGACGATGCGATGGGGGATGCACCGCCCATGCCACCCGAGGCCCCCGCAAAGGACCGGGAGGCGAAACGCTTCGATCGTTATGATCGCAATCGCGACAATGCCATCACCCGTTCGGAGATGATGTCGAGCCGTACCGCCGCCTTCAGGAAGCTGGATCAGGACGGCAATAATCTGCTGTCCTTCGAGGAGTGGGCGGTTGCCACGTCGGACAAATTCGCCGGGGCCGATGCCGATGGTGACGGCAAGCTGACGCGGGCCGAGTTCGCGACCACCGCTCCGAAGAGCAAACCGAAGCCGAAGTGCAAATGCTGACGGGCATTGCGGTTATGGATCAGGCCATTTCCGCAAGACCCTGTTCCCGCATCCATGCCGCCATGTCGGTGCGCGCACGGGCCGTATAGGCGAGCTTTCGGTCCTTTTTCTTCACCTGTTCGTCGGGCGGTGGCATCAGCCCGAAATTGACGTTCATCGGCTGAAAATCCTGCGATTGAAAACCCTCGGCCCCGGACCAGCCTGTCACATGAGAAAGCAACGCGCCCAACGCTGTCGTCAGCGGAGGCGGAGCGAGCGGGCGTCCGCCAAGCTCGGCAATGGCGAAGCGGGCCGCGATCAGGCCGATGGCAGCGCTTTCGACATAGCCCTCACATCCTGTCATCTGTCCGGCAAAGCGGATATGCGGCGCGCTTTTGAGGCGCAGCATGGGATCGAGCAGCTTCGGGCTTTGCAGGAAGGTGTTGCGGTGGAGGCCTCCCAGTCGAGCGAACTGCGCGTTCTCAAGCCCCGGTATGGTGCGGAACAGGTCAACCTGCGCGGCATGTTTCAGCTTGGTCTGGAACCCGACCATGTTCCACAGCGTGCCGAGCGCATTATCCTGCCGCAACTGCACCACTGCATAGGGCCAGCGCCCGGTGCGCGGATTGTCGAGACCCATCGGCTTCATCGGCCCATGGCGCAGCGTTTCGGGGCCGCGAGAAGCCATGACCTCGATCGGCATGCAGCCTTCAAAATAGGGCGTGTTCGTTTCCCACTCCTTGAACTCGGTCTTCGGGCCGTCCAGCAGGCCCTGCACGAAGGCTTCATATTGCTCCCGGTTCATCGGGCAGTTGATATAATCCCGGCCTTCGCCCCCGCCCGGGCCGATCTTGTCCCAGCGATTGGCCATCCAGCAAATGTCCATATCGATGCTGTCGCGATAGACGATGGGGGCGATCGCATCGAAAAAGGCGAGGCTGTCCATGCCGGTTGCCGCGCCGATATTGCGGGCGAGGCCTTCCGCGGTAAGCGGGCCGGTGGCGACGATGGTCATCCCCTCGGTGGGGAGCGTGTCGATGCGTTCGCGCACGATTTCGATATTGGGATGGGCGGAGAGAGTGGAGGTCACGGCATCGGAAAACAGGTCGCGGTCCACCGCCAGCGCCGATCCGGCGGGCACCTTGGCGACGCCGGCCTGCGCCATGATGAGCGAGCCCAGGTCCCGCATTTCCTGATGGAGCAGGCCGACCGCGTTTTTCTCGGCATCGTCGGACCGGAAGCTGTTTGAGCAGACCAGTTCGGCCAGCCCGTCGGTCTGATGCGCGGGGGTAGTATCGCCGCTGCCGCGCATTTCCGAAAGGCGAACCCTGATGCCCGCCTGCGCAAGCTGCCAGGCGGCTTCGGAACCCGCCATGCCGCCGCCGATGATGTGAACCTGATATGTCATGGCGGGCGGCATAAAGCGGTTGTCATCAAAAGGCGAGAGGCAGCGGCCTGATTGCGGAGCCTCTCCCTTTACATGGACTTAATGGGCAACGGTGCCGATGATTGCGCCGGCTGCGGCGCCCACCATCGCGCCATCCTCGACGTCACCGCCGCTGGCCGCCGCCACGCCCGCGCCACCCGCGCCGCCAATGGCTGCGCCGGTCAGGGTGGCGCAGCCGCTCAGCGCCACGGCTCCGGCCAGTAACAGCGCAACAGCATAGATTCGCATGATATATCTCCTCATTCATGCCAGTTCATGACGTCAATGCGAGGAGATGAGGGAAGTTCCCTTTCAGCCTTCGCTAAATCCTGCGGGAAACACATGTCGTCCCATATCGTTCAGCCGCAGTCGCGCCTTGGTGGTGACGGCACTCATCGGCAAAGGGCCATAGACATGGGGGAAGAGCGCGCCGCCGCGGGAAACCTCCCATTTCACGGTTGCCCCCAGCGCGGCGAGGTCAACCATCGCCAGCACCAGATCATCCTGCCCGGCAAAATGCTTCGCCACCGTTTCGGCGGTCTGGGCGCGGGTCGAGAGGTGAATATAGCCATCGGCGAGATCGACCGGAGCGCCGTGGAAAATGCCGTCGGCGCGGAACTGGTCCCACTGATCGCGGGTGAGGATCTTATATGCAAACAGGTCGGTCATCACGCTTCCCTATCGCAAAGGCGGATGGGCGGCCAGTTGATCGGTGTGAATTTTGATGTCATGTAAACTGACATGAGGTCAGATAATATGACATCGATTCGGCAGTCCTATAAGGACCAGACGCGCGCCCACATATTGGATGCCGCCATCGATCAGATGAGCGAGGACGGCGCCGAGGCGCTGACCATCGCGCAGGTGGCGGCGCGTGCGGGCGTGACGGACCGAACCGTCTATCGGCATTTCAGCACGCGTGACGAATTGCTTCGTGCGGTCTGGCCCCGGATGCAACAGCAGGTCGGGTCACGGGGTTTTCCCCATACTGCAGCTGAGCTGGTGGGAACACCGTTGCGCCTTTTTCCCAATTTCGACCGGGAAGAAGGGTTGGTCCGCGCCTCGGTCTATTCGGAGGCGGGCCGGGAGGTGCGTCTGCGTGCCAATGAGGAAAGGCAGGCCGCAATGCTGGCCTGTGTCACAAACGCTCAGCCGGATATGGAACCGGAGGCTCTGCGTCGCCGCGCGGCGATCGTGCAACTGATCGACAGCGCCTATGGCTGGTCGGTGCTAAAGGATTTCTGGGGGCTGGACGGCGAGCAGGCGGGAAGGGCGGCAGCGGAAGCCATAGCGGTGCTGCTCGGCCTTGCCGCGCCCGGCGAGGAAGTTGACCTTGCCCCCTATCGAAAGGAAGAGGGCCAATGAAAATCGCTCATGCATCCTTGCCCGCCGATAATCCGAAGCGGGTGGTCGAAGTGCTGGCCGACATCATGCAGGGGGAGGCGATGGCGTTTCCGCCGGGCGGGTGCGACAGCTGGATGGCCTGGTCAGGTGATGGCGCCATCGAACTGGAGATCGTGCCGCGCGGTCATGTGCTGCGTCATGGCGATGCGGAGGGAGAATGGCGCGGTCAGGCTGATGCGGTCGGGCGCCATAGCGAAGCGCATCTCGCCATCTGTGTCGATCGTCCCGCCGAAGAGGTGATCGCGATCGCCGTCGCCGCAGGATGGCCCGCCCGGCGTTGCGATCGCGGGGAAGGGTTGTTTCAGCTCTGTGAAGTCTGGGTCGAGGGCGCATTCATGCTTGAATTTCTCGATCCCTCACAGGCCGCGCGCTATCATGACGTCATCACCCCTGCGAACTGGAAGCGTTTTCTGGCCATGATGGCGGGAGATGCGGCAACAGCCGGAGATAGGCCCGCCGCCTGAGCGGGCGGGCACTACCTCGGAAGATCACAGGCTGCGTGGCGCAGCAGCTCGGTGCAGGCTCAGTCCTGTGCCGGAGCTTCGCCGCCGTCCTCCTCCGCGTCGTCGTCGCTTTCCTCGATGCGGGCGGTGGAGACGACATGCTCATCATCGGCGACGTTGAACAGGCGCACGCCCGCACTGCCTCGTCCGATAACGCGCAGGCTGTCGAGGCCCATGCGGATCATCTTCGCCTGATCGGTGACCAGCATCAGCTGATCGTCGGTCTTCGCCGGGAAGCTGGCGACGACAAGGCCGTTGCGCGCGATATTGTCGATATTGGTGATGCCCTGACCGCCACGCCCCGTACGGCGATATTCATAGGCGGACGACAATTTGCCATAGCCGTTGGTGCAGACGGTGAGGATGAACTGTTCCCGTTCCGCCATCTGCGTCATCTGCTCGGCGGACAATGTGGGTTCATTGTCATTATCCTTCCACGGTGCGGCGCGCAGATAGGCCTCGCGCTCTTCCTGCGTTGCGCCGGAGCGATGCAGGATGGAAAGCGAAATGACCTCGTCCCCTTGTTTCAGCGTCATGCCGCGCACACCCGTTGAAGAACGGCTCTGGAACACGCGGACATCCTCGCCCTGGAACCGGATCGCCTTGCCCTGAAGCGAGGCGAGCAACACGTCGTCCCCTTCCGAAAGCAGGGCGACGCCGATCAGCCGGTCATCGGCATCGTCGCCCTCAAACTTGATCGCGATCTTGCCGTTGGACGGAATATTGGCAAAGGCGTCCATGCTGTTGCGGCGGACATACCCCTTGGCGGTGGCGAACATGACATGCAGGTTCGCCCATTCCGCTTCATCTTCGGGCAGCGGCAGCACGGTCTGGATCGTTTCGCCTTCGGCCAGCGGCAACAGGTTGACCATCGGCCGTCCGCGCGTCGCCGGACCGCCTTCGGGCAAACGCCATACCTTCAGGCGGTAGACCTTGCCGAGCGTCGAGAAGAACAGCACCGGCGTGTGCGTGCTGGTGACGAACAATTCGGTGACGGCGTCCTCATCCTTGGTCGCCATGCCGGCGCGGCCCTTGCCGCCGCGCGCCTGCGACCGGAAGCTGTCGAGCGGCGTGCGCTTGATATAGCCCTGCATGGTCACGGTCACGACCATGTCCTCGCGCTCGATCAGATCCTCGTCCTCAATGCCGTCGGCGGCGGGCGCGATGGTGGATCGGCGCGGCGTGGCGAATTCCGCTTCGATCGCTTCGAACTCCTCGCGCATTACCGCGTAGAGTTTCGCCCGGTCGGCGAGAATGGAGAGGAATTCGGCGATATTGGCGGCCAGTTGCGCCAGTTCGTTGCCGATCTCGTCCCGGCCCAGCGCGGTCAGGCGGTGCAGGCGCAGGTCGAGGATCGCGCGAACCTGCGTCTCCGACATTTTGTAGACGTCGCCCGTGATTTCCGTCTCGATCGCCTCGACCAGCCGGATATAGGGCGCGATTTCCGCCACCGGCCATTCGCGGGCGAGCAGCTTTTCACGTGCCTCGGCGGGGCTGGCCGATCCGCGGATGATCCGCACCACCTCGTCGAGGTTGGTGACGGCCAGCACAAGGCCCAGCAAGATATGCGCCCGTTCGCGCGCCTTGTTCAGCTCGAACTTGGTGCGGCGGGTGATGACCTCTTCACGGAACCTGATGAACGCGTCGATAATATCCTTGAGGTTGAGCAGCTCCGGTCGACCGCCGCGAATGGCGAGCATATTGGCCGGGAAGCTCGATTGCGCCGGGGTATGGCGCCAGAGCTGGTTCAGCACCACGTCCGGCGTCGCGTCGCGCTTCAGGTCGATGACGATGCGCACGCCTTCGCGGTTCGATTCGTCGCGAATGTCGCTAATGCCCTCGATCCGCTTGTCCTTGGCCGCCTCCGCTATCTTCTCGACCAGACCGGCCTTGCCCACCTGATAGGGAATTTCGGTAAGGACGATGGAACGGCGGTCGCCCCGGCCTTCCTCGACATCATGGCGGGATCGCATGATGATCGATCCGCGCCCGGTCGAATAGGCGTTGCGCGCGCCGGACTGGCCGAGGATGAGGGCGCCGGTCGGAAAATCCGGGCCGGGCACGATCTGCATCAGATCCTCAAGACTCATCACCGGATTGTCGATGGTTGCGATGCAGGCGCGCAGCACTTCGCCCAGATTGTGCGGCGGAACATTGGTGGCCATGCCGACCGCGATGCCGCCCGCGCCGTTGACCAGCAGGTTCGGGAAGCGCGCGGGCAATACCTGCGGTTCCCGTTCGGACCCGTCATAGTTGGGCGTGAAATCGACCGTGTCCTTGTCGAGATCGTCCAGCAGGGAGTTGGCGACCTTGGCAAGCCGCGCTTCGGTGTAACGCATCGCCGCCGGGCTGTCCGGGTCCATCGATCCGAAATTGCCCTGACCGTCGATCAGGGGAACCCGCATCGACCAGTCCTGCGTCATGCGCGCCAGCGCATCATAGATCGAGCTGTCGCCGTGCGGGTGATATTTACCCATCACGTCACCGACGATGCGGGCCGATTTGCGATAGGGCTTTCCGGCAGTGAAGCCCTGCTCATGCGCGCCATAGAGAATGCGGCGGTGAACCGGCTTCAGCCCGTCGCGCACATCGGGCAGCGCACGGGAAACGATCACCGACATCGCATAGTCGAGATAGCTCGACTTCATCTCGTCGACGATATCGACGGGGCTGATGTCTGAAGGTTCGGCGAGCATAGTCTCGTCGGTCAAGGCAGGTCTCTTTTCGGTATGATGCGTAAAGGTTGATGGACGGTCCTAGCCGGTTCGTAACGCTCTGTCACCCCTCGCGCGCAGGCGCGCGCGCGGCAGCGGACGGAGCATGCCGCAGGGAGGCGACATTCGCCTGTCTCGGCGCCGGGAAAAGCCATGTGTGCGGGAACTTTTGGACGAGGCGAAGCTTTTTTCCGGCGGGTCATGACATTTGAAACGGGGGTCGTTATACCCCTGCGCGTTCAACGCCCGTTCACGCCTCTCCTGATAGCCCTCGGCCGATGGTCAGGAGATCATATGCCGGCTGAACCGGCCCAACAGGAGATAGGATATGCGTTTTGTTTCGCCGGTCGCTCTTGGCCTTATGCTCGCTCTCGGCGCGGCATCGTCGGGGGTATCCGTGCCTGCCGCGATCGCAAAGGAAAAGGCAGAGGCTCAGGGCCCGAAGCTGAAGCTGTCGAAGGATTTCATCCCGGCGATCAGCAAAGCGAACGGCCTGATCGCCAAGAAGGATATTGAGGGCGGTAAGGCCGCGATGGCTGAGGCTCTTCCGCTCGCCACGACCAATGACGACAAATATCAATATTATGCGATCCTGCTGAATCTCAGCATTGCCGCTAACGATGCCGCGATGCAGGGCGAAGCGCTGCGCGGAATGCTGGATACCGGCCTTGTGCCCGAATCTCAGCAGGGCCAGTTCAACACCATCGTGGCCAATAACGCGCTGTCCGCCAAGGATTATGACGCGGCAATCAGCTATGGTGAAAAGGCCCGGGCGCTCGGCTATAAGCCTGAGCAGGTGAACCCTATTCTGGCGCAGGCCGTGTGGGGTAAGGGTGGTAACGATCCGGCTCAGATTTCGCGGGGGCTCGATCTGTTCAAGGCAGGCATTGACGCGATGAAGGCCGCCGGTGAACAGGTTCCCGTACAATGGTATCAGGTGGGCGTGTCCAAGGCCGCCGCAGTGGGGCAGCCGCAGCAACTGCGGCAGTGGGCCGACATGGCTTATGCCGCCGATCCCAGCGGTGAGAATCTGCGTACCGTGCTGCGTGTGTTCCAGCGCGATAACCCGACCATGACCAATCGCGAAAATCTGGATCTGCTGCGTCTCATGAATGTTTCGGGCGGTCTCGCGCTGAAACCCGACTTCCTCGAATATGCTGAAATGGCGTTCAAGGGCGGTCTTTATGGCGAGGTGAGCTCCGCTATCAATGCCGGGCGTGCCAAGGGTGTGCTGACCGCGAATGACAACCCCGATTTCTACGCGATCGCAACCCAGCGGATGACGTCGGACAAGGCGTCGCTGGGGGCTGCTGCGACCGATGCCGCTAAGGCCGCCAACGGTAAGGTGGCGAGCGCGACTGCCGACGCCTATATGGGCTATGGCGATTATGCGAAGGCCATTCCGCTGTTCGAAACCGCGCTGCAAAAGGGTGGTGTGGATGTGGCCGAAGTCAACACCCGTCTGGGCATTGCCAAGGCACTGTCCGGAGACAGTGCGGGTGCGCGCGAAGCCTTTTCGAAAGTGAGCGCCGGAACGCGCGGCGGGATCGCGAAATTCTGGCTTAACTGGCTGAACAACAAGGGCGCCGCTCAGCCTGCGGGGTGAGGCGGAAGCGCGATAAATGGAACGGGCGGCTGTTTAACGGCCGCCCCTTTGCGTGTAGACTGCCATGCATCAGCCTGAAGGTGAGGGCGCCGGAAGCTGATGACGGTTGTAAGGAAATGAGATGAACGGGATGTGGCGGGCAGGTGTCGTTTCCGCGATGGTGATCGCGGGGATGCTGACAGGAGGGCAGGCAGAGGCTCGGAAAAAAGAGCCTGAAGGCAAGCTGATGGCTTCTGCGGCGTTTCGCGATGCAGTAGCCGGCATTCGCTCGAGCCTTGATGCCGGAGATATTGCCGGAGCCAGTGCTGCTCTGGGGGCGTTGTCGCCCACCGGGCCCTTGGAAAAATATATGGTCGCCAGCCTCGGTATGGAAGTGGCGGTGAAGCGGGGCGATATCGTCGCGCAGCGTGCGGCCATCGCCAAGCTGATCGAAACCGAAGGCGTGCCGGAAGGGCAGTTGGCCCATCTCAATCATATTGCGGGTTTTCTCTGTTACCAGACTGGTGCGATCGATAATGCGGTCGTGTATCTGACCCGCGCGCGCGCGCTCGGTCTCCAGGATCCGCAGGCGTCTTTGCTGCTGGTCGAATCCTATGTGCGTCAGCGCAAGATGGCTGAGGCCGCCGCATTGCTCGACGAAACCATCGGTTTGCAGAAGCAGGCAGGGAAGGAGGTTCCCGAAAGCTGGTACAAGCGGGCTGCTTCTTTCGCTTATGCCCGCAAGGACTGGCCCGCTCTGGCGCGGTATAATGCCGCTTTGCTGACCGGGGTAGGCATTGACGCTGCGGATTGGCGCAGTGCGCTCGCCAGCTATATCGAGGGGGCCGGCCCCGACAAGGAGGCGCTGCTCGATCTGTACAGGTTGCAGGCGGCGACCGGCGCGCTGGCAAGCGAGCGGGATTATCAGGGCTATGCGACGCTGGCAGCGGGACAGGGCTATTCCGCCGAGGCGAAGAGCATCATCGAGAGTGGCGTCAGCGCCGGTAAGCTGACCGGCAATGATCCGGTTGCGGCGCCGCTGATGCGGACGCTCGGCAAGCGCGCGGTGACCTATCTCGCTTCGATCAAAGGGCTTCCGGGCAAGGCCGACAAGGTCGCGAGTGGCGCCAAGGCCGCGCAGGATGGCGATAGTCTTCTGGCCAGCAGCCATTATGCCGAGGCCATACCCTATTACCGGGCTGCGCTGGAAAAAGGCGTGACCGATCGTGATCGTGTATTGACCCGGCTGGGTATCGCGCTGGCGCGTTCGGGGGATTTTAACGGCGCGAAAAATACGCTCGCTCAGGTCACCGGCCAGCAGGCAGCAGGTAAGAGCGACTGGTCTCAGGTCGCTACCTATTGGGCCGCATGGGTGGATAGCCGTACCGTTGCTCAGGCGGAGGCAGGAACGGCGAGGCCGACTCAGACGGCTTCAGCTGCGCGATAATCATGTAAACCGGCAATAGGCGGCGTCCCGATGTTCGTTCGGTTTTACGGAACGGGGCGCTGATGCCGGGGAAGCGTCAGCTTCAGGCGAGGCGCGGTTTTTCGGGTCAGATACCGACCGGAATGCCCGGCTCGTTTTTGGAAGTTCTTATGGTCAAAGAGGTTTTGACGCTTGCCACATTGGAGGCTGAGGTCAGTTTCGATGTCAGAAACTGCTGAAAACTCTGCAGGTCACGGGCCACAACTTTCAGGATGAAGTCGATTTCCCCATTCAGCATATGGCATTCCCGTACCTCGGGCAGAGTCGCGACATGATCTTCAAAGGCCTTGAGGTCGGATTCGGCCTGACTCTTCAGGCTGACCATCGCAAATACCATGATGGTGTAGCCGAGCCCCGGACCGTTTAGTTCGGCATGGTATGCGCGGATGAGACCATTTTCTTCCAGTGCCCTGACTCGCCTCAGGCATGGCGGTGCGGTCAGTCCCACCCGACGCGCAAGATCGACATTGCTCATGCGCCCGTCTTCCTGAAGCAAGGCGAGAATAGCGATATCCGTCTCGTCCAATACGGAAGCAGTCATGTAAAACAATATCCTTTCGAAAATAGTGGTTTGACTATAATAATATTTCACATCTTTGCAACCGTCCCACTATGCGACGTTCCTGTTTCTGGCGGGTCTGGCCTCTTTTCCTCGGGGCCGGAAACACGTAAGCCCGCAAGAGATTTTACACGGAGTCAGGTGACAGGTCCGATGGAGGTAATGGTTGCGCTTTAACGATCTGACGCAGACCATATTGGCCATTGAGGAGCGGACGGGCCTCGCCGCCGCTACGTTGTGGCGGCAATGTGTGGATATGCTTGCGCAACATGACCAGCCCGGCAAGGTCATGCTGAGGCAGGAGGATCGCGTCGCGCTGGTTGCACGCCTCAATGATTTGCGGAGTGAATTGAGCGAAGCCCAGCGAATCGCCAGCGTCGTGGAACTGGGCAGCCGCTTGCGCTCGCCTGCACTGGTCGAGTTTTTCGCAAGCGATCGTCCAGCGGTATGTGCGGCGGCGATGGCGCGCGCGCGCCTGCCCGATATGATCTGGCCCGTGTTGCTGCCGCGACTGGGTCCCACCGCGCGCGGCGTGTTGCGCGGGCGTCGTGATATTGGCCCCGAGACGAAGCGGGCGCTTGAGGCGTTCGGTAAGACCGATCTGGTGCTGGGGCAATCCCGGCCGCTGGCATCGAACGATTTGGAAGAACTTTCCCTGACCGACTTCCCGATTGAGGAAGAGGCCCCCTTTACAAAGGTCGTGCCCGCCGAGGCGACGGAGAAAAATGAGGAGCGGGGGGCGGTCGTCGCCCGGCTCGATACTGTTCTTACCAATGCCAGCTTGCCTGCAGACGATGGCGAGCGCAGCCAGATTCGCCAGCTGGTCGAGAGGATCGAGCGCTTTACCAGCACGTCGCGGGATCGCGGGCTTCAGCGGGTGGCGGAAGGCGTGGGCGTCGCGGAGATGCCGGAGATCGATCCGGCCAGCACGCGCCATTTCCCGTTCGAAACCGATGCCGACGGCATGTTCGTCTGGGTTGGGGACGCCTCCCGCACCGCGCTTGTCGGTCTTTCTATCGCTCAGCCGGCCATGCCCGGCGAAACCGGTCCGGATGGTCATGTGGCGGGCGCCTTCGCCCGGCGTAGCAGTTTTCAACATGGACGTCTGTTCATCGAAGAGGGGCTGTATGCAGGGGAATGGAGGCTTTCCGCCGTTCCCTTTTTCGATCCGGGTACGGGACGCTTTCAGGGGTTCAGAGGGCAGGCGCGGCGTCCGTTGGTCCATGAAGTGCCGCATCAGGTACCTCCGCCGGTCAGCGCGGTGCCCAATCCCCCTTCGCTCGATTCCATGCGTCAGATCATCCACGAACTGCGTACGCCGCTCAATGCGATACAGGGGTTTGCCGAGATCATCGAGCAGCAATTGTTCGGCCCTGTCGGCGTTCATTATCGCGAGATAGCCGGGAATATCCTTGCCGATGCGCGGCGCCTGCTGGCTGCTTTCGAAGATATCGACCTTGCCGCCCGCTCTGCGGCGGTTGCCGATGCGACGGCGCCCAGGCCTCGGGCCGATGCCGTTGATGTCGAGCATCTGATGGAACAGGTTTCTGAACTGTACAATAGCGACCATGGCCCGGTACAGGGTGTTGCGACGGGCCATAGGCCACGCCTGCGTGTGACCAGTTCCGTCGATATCCCCCCCGCCCTGATCGAACCGGTTCAGGGGGAACGGATGATCCAGCACCTGGTGCGGACTCTTATTTCCGTCGCCGGCGATCATGAAACGGTTCAGAGCGCATTATGGTTTCAGCCCAATGGCAGGGGCGGGCGGCTCGTGATCGGTTTTGACCGGCCTGAACGGTTGAAGGGGCTGGAGGAGAAGGAGATTCTTGATCCGGGTTATGGTCGGGATGGAGACTGGCCCGATGCTCCCTTGCTGGGCCTTGGTTTTTCGATGCGGCTGATCCGCAGTCTGGCTCAGGGGCTGGGTGGGGTGTTGCGTATCGAGAATGAGCGCATCTTGCTCGAATTGCCGGTTGCCGATGTGGTCGCCGGGAACGAGGCGGGCTGAAAACTCCGCGCCGGACAGGCCGCTGCGGATCGGCTTCTTCTGATTCTGGGGCCCGATTGGTCGGGCTGCGTGACCGGGCTATCGCGCTATTCATGCTATAATCCGGTTTTCGGGCCTGTTTCTGCTCACCGCGAGCGGTCTTGGTGAAACCGCTTTATGCGGCCGATTATCCGGTGCTCGGTGTGATATGCGCGTCGTAGGAATATTCGTGCGGTGCGGACGGACGGGCTGATCATCTTTCGCGGTGGATGCATCCCGCAGACTTGGCGCTGGTCGACGGCAGCGCATCATGCCTTCTGGCATTTCTCTTACCCGCGAGCTGTAACAGCGGGGCCTTTTGGCAATGTGAAATGGATGTTTTCAGAAAATATGGTCGGGGAGACAGGATTCGAACCTGCGACATCCTGCTCCCAAAGCAGGCGCGCTACCGGGCTGCGCTACTCCCCGACCGTGTCGCGTTACCGCGTCTGGTGGGCCCGGCAGGACTCGAACCCGCAACCTAGCCGTTATGAGCGGCCAGCTCTAACCAATTGAGCTACAGGCCCCACCGAACGCCGCCGATAGCCCAGCAGGGCAATGCTTGGCAAGCGGATTGGCGCGATGTGTGCGGGAAAAGGGCGTAACTCCCTTTTCCTATCGCTCGGAGAGCCTGTCATCCCGGCAACCGGATTGCGGCCGGACGGGGTTGCAGCGGGCGGGTGTGGCGACCGGGACATGATAGCCGCCGGGAAAGCGCGGGTCGGGCCAGAGATAATCGGTCGAGATATAATGGGCGCCACTCGTCAGTGCAGCCTGGAGCCGGGTGGTGTCATTGACGCGCGCCTCGACGGTGCCGGCGTCGGCGCGGGTCCGCACCAGATAGCCTGCGGCCACGTCGCGTCGGATCCGCGCCTGATCGGCAATAGGATCGTTGAGCGTCAGATAGGCCGCCGCCGGGGATTGCTCATCGGTGTTGATGAAAAAGATCCGGCCTTCGAGCGATTCGCGAGTCCCGCGATAAACGGCCACCTTGGCCGGGCTTTCATCGAGAGCGAAGAGGAAACGCCCGCGTGCGGCCTCCAGCGTCGGCCAGTTGTTTGCGAGCACGGCGTCGCGCAATGTCGGATAATTGCCCTGCACATCATCGGGCACGATCAGCTTCTCGGGCGGGAGAACGGACCGGATTTCGGCGTCGAGCGCATCATAGGCGGCTGCGTCGAACGGCAGCGCATCGATCCCGCCGCGCGCTGCATTTTGCTCATCCTTGGCGTTGAACATCAGCAATATGGGGCCATGGTGCGGGTGCCTGTCCGACCAGTCACGGATCAGGCGCAGGCATTGGGTCAGCAGCACGCAATGGCTGCTGTCGTCGACTCCGGCAATGTGCAGCACCTTGAAACCGGGTTTGTGCAAGTCTGGATCGTCCGATCCTCTTGCGTAATGCCCGCCTTCGGGATCGTAATTGACGTCGATTTCCAGCTGCCGGGCACCATGATCGAGTTGTTCGGGGAGAGGACGATGCGCATAATCCAGTGCGTCGGCGAGTTTGGGATCAAGGGCGCGCAGCTTCTCCATCACCTGCGGCGCCATCGCCTGCTTGTAGCTGTTATGCGTGCCGATCGCACTGATGTCGTTCATCCTAATGGCGGAATCCACCGAAGGCGATTCCGCCATGCCGGGCACCGGCGCGACCATAGCGGTCAGCGGGAGAATGAAGGAGAATAGCCGCTTCATCGCACTTCCTTTTCTCGGCTCCTCATTTCAGGCGAAAGGGTCGCTGATCGTCGCCCGGCCGGGCAGGTCGAAGCGCCCGGCAAGGCGGCGTTCGAAGGCGGGGACCGCGCGGCTGCCTATCGTCACATCATACCAGCCATAGCTTTCCGCGAGCGGCCATATATGTCGCCCCGCCGTCAGCGGTTCGGTGAGGCCGGAGGCGGTCAGTGTCTGGCGCGAAAGGGTGAGGCCGAGCTTTGCCGCCTCGGTCGGAACCGTGAGGGTCAGCATGTCCTTCTCGACCTGCCAGCTCAGCGTGGCGAGGCCCTGCTCCTGCGCGTGATTTCCGGCGAAACGGCGGTGAAAGCCGTTGGGGCCGAATATCTGAAGATCATAATCGCCCTTTTCCCCGAAAGGCCATTGTCCTTCGAGCGTTTTTCCGGCGGCTACCGTGTAGCGGCGGGGAAGGGCATTGAGGTCGGTCCGGTCATAGACATGGAATACCGCTGCGGCGCCTTCTGCGGAAAAGTGCAGGCTTATGCCGTCGGCTCCGGTCATGGTGCTCACCTCCAGATGGTAGGGCAGCGGACGCGACGGACGAGTGCCGGGTTCCTGATAGAGGGTTTCGGCTTCGGAAGGGGCCATCGGGCTGATCTGATGTTTCAGCGCGGCGGCGCGCGCGGCATCCTCCCGTGGATCGGGCAGGGCAGGCAGCGGTGTGCCGTCCGCCGAGGCGAAGTCGAAAGCCGAGGTCAGATCGCCGCAGACGGCGCGCCGCCATGGTGAGATATTGGGGCAGGTGAAGCCGAAGCGTTCCTCCAGAAAACGCACGACCGAACTGTGATCGAAGGTCTGGGAATTGACCCAGCCTCCCCTGCTCCACGGGGATACTACATACATGGGCACGCGCGGCCCCAGTCCATAGGGGCGGCCGCGATAGGCGGGCAGATCCGCTTTTTCGTCACCGATGCTGGGTTTCAGATGATATTCGCCGGTCAGATCGACGCTCGATCCGCCCAGCAGGTGGCCGTCCTTGTCGCGCGAGGGCGGCGCAGGCGGTGGAACATGGTCGAAAAAGCCGTCATTCTCATCGAAATTGATAAACAATGCGGTTCGCGCCCATACCGCCGGGTTGGAGGTAAGTGCATCCAGCACCTCGGCGGTATAGGCCGCGCCCTGGGCTGGGCTGGAGGGGCCGGGATGCTCGGACCCCGTGGCCGTGGCGACGATATAGGAAACCTGCGGCAATCGACCGGCCTGCACATCTGCGCGCAGAGCATCGAGAGCATGGGTGGAGAGACCGCGTTTTTTCAGTTCGGGGTTGCCGGTTCCATGATAGGCGGCGCGAAAACTTTCAAATCCGGCGAGCGGATTGTCGGTAAAATTATCCGCCATGTCCTGATAAATTTGCCAGTCGATTCCGGCCGCCTGCAGTTGCTCGGCGACGGTGGTCCAGAGATAGGAATGCGCCGAACCGCCCTTTTCCGGGAAATTATCGTGCGAATTGCCGATGGCCGGGCCGCCATAGGCCCCGGAAGGATCATTGGTGCCGGTCCACAGAAACAGGCGGTTGGTGTTGGTGCCGGTCTGAACCGAGCAATGATAGGCGTCGCACAGGGTGAAGGCCTCCGCCAGCGCGAACTGGAACGGGATGTCATCCCGCCGGAAATGGCCCATGGCGCGCTGCGTCTTGGCTTCCGGCCAGTTTGCCATGCGGCCCTGATCCCATGCCGCCTGCGCGTCGGGCCAGCCATGGGGCGTGCCTTCCATGCGCATCAGGTCGAAATTCTTGTGGGTGGAGAGGTGAAAGGGGGCAATGAGGCGCGGGCCATCGGGGGCTTTGCGGTCATATTGCTGCCAGACGGGGCGATTCGTTTCCTGTCCGTCCACCGGGGGCAACGGAATGGGGAAGCGGTCGCCAAAGCCGCGCACGCCGCGCAGCGTACCGAAATAATGATCGAAGCTCCGGTTTTCCTGCATCAGGATGACGACATGTTCGACATCGCGGATCGTTCCGCTGCGCACGTCCGGCGCGATCGAAACGGCGCGGGCGATTGAAGGGGGAAGGCTGGCGAGCAGGCTGGCGCTCAAACCTCCGGCAAGCAGCGAGCGGCGAGAAATATTGGTCATCGGAACCTCGATAAATAGGGGACCGGGCGCACCAGCAAGGTGCGCCCGGCCTTTGCCCAGGTCTTCAGAAGTCGAAGGTCAGGGCCGCAGTGACGGTGCGCGGCGAACCGAGGAAGGCCGAACCGCCGTCGGCGCCCGCCATATAGCGTTCATCGGTCAGGTTCGTGACAGTCACGGTCAGGTCTGCATTCTTCAGCAGGTCGCTGATCCCGCGCAGGCTGGCACCGACATAGGCGTTGGTCAGGACGAAGCTGTCCGCGACCGCGCTGCCCTTGGTGTCGATGAAGCGATCGCCGACAAACTTGGTCGCGATACCGGCCTTGATGATGTCACCCTTCCAGTCGGCCGACAGCACGTACATGTTCTTCGGCGTGTTGAAGACCTGCTTGCCGGGAACGATGCCGATGTCCGCATCCTGATTCGTATCGCCGGTGCCGCGATATTTGGCCCGGTTATAGGTGTAGGATCCGGACAGGGTGAGCTGCGGCGTTACCCGGTAGGACAGGGCCGCTTCGACGCCATAGCTGTGGACGCCGCCGACGTTGAGATAAACGCTGTCCGTTTCGCTCAGATAGTCGATGCCGGTGACAAGGTTCGACGCGATATTGGCGATGCGGTTGTCGAACGAGATGTCGAAGAAGGTGAAGGAGGCCTGAAGGTTGGAGCCGGTATAGCGCGCGCCGACCTCGATATTGTCCGCAGTTTCCGGTTTGACCGCCTTGATCGCATCCTTCCCGGCGTCGAGCAGGCCCTTGCCGACGGCGGCGAAGTTCTGCGAGAAACCACCGAATACTTCCAGCCCGTCGATCGGCGTGGTGTAGCTCAGGCCGACCGACAGCAGCGGATCGGAATGATAGGTGAGCTTGGTATAGGTCGTGTTGCCGGTCAGCAGCCCCTGACGATCCTGCGTCAGGAAATATTGTTTCACGCCGACGCGAGCGGTCACCGGACCGAAGGTCAGCGCGTCCTCGGCATAATAGGTGAACTCGTCCACGCCGTAATCGGTCGCATATTGGACATAATAGGGCTGGCCATCATAGGCATAGCCGACCAGTGCGTTGCTGATCTTGTGCCAGTCGCGGATCGATTTCGACTTGCCGTTTTCATACCAGATGCCGGCGCGCAGCAGGTTGGTCGCGCCGCCGAGATCGTGGGTCCAGTTGACATCCGCCATGAAACCGACGCGGCGGTTGCGATAATGGGTATGGCGATAGGACATGACCGGGATCGAGCCGGACGCATAGCAGGCCGGCTGGTAGACGTCCGATGTTGTGGAATCGCAACCGGAAAGCAGCGGGGCCGTTGCACCAGTCGGCGTAACATAATAGATTTTGCCCAGCGCCGAACCGCCATAAACGGTCGATCCACCCAGATATTCGCTATTGGGTTCGCCTGCGCCGTCATTGGTTACATCAACCAGATAGGGCGGCAGCCAGTCGCCACGGCCGCGCATCTTGTGGCCGTAACCGCTCAGCGCCAGCTTCACCTCGCCCAGATCGATCTTCGCCTTGAGATAGCCGAGCAGGTTTTTGCGCAGCGCGCGCGAGCCGGAACGGTAATTCTGATCGAGAACGGGAATGCCGGTCCAGTTGCCGACCAGCCCATCCTGATTCGGGTTGTTGAGGAAACCGGCCTTCGAAACGGAAGCATATTCGGATTCATCGGCATCGTCATAGGAAACATAGCCGGTCAGGTCGACATTGCCGAGGTCGCTGATGAACTTGCCCGCGACATGGTCGCGACGGGTGTGGCCCGATCCGTCGATCCAGTCATGCACGCGCGAGGAGGAGCCGCTGATCCAGGCATAGGTGCCCGGCGCGATTTCGCCTGTGTCATAACGAACGTAGAATTTCTTCGCCGAAAAATCACCGCCGGCCACGGTGAAGCGCAGGCGCTGTTCCTGTTCCGGGTCGGACGTCACATAGTTGAGCGTGCCGCCCAGCGCTTCGTTAGAGCGCGAGGCGATGTCGGACGTGCCCTGCGACACCTGAATGGTCCCCAGGTTGAGCACATCGAGATAACGGTTGGCGCGCGATCCGCCGCCATAGCTCGACCCGCCGTTCGGAATGTCGTCGATGGTCGAACCGATCTGCTGCGTGCCGCCATTGCTGGTGAAGCCGCGAATGGTGATGGAGGTTGCCCAGTCGGCCGAACCGAAGCTGTCGCCTTCCGTCACGAGTACGCCGGGCAGTTCGTTCAGAACGTCGTTGACGCTGGTGAGGGCCGACTGGCGCGAGAGCATCGGCGCCGTGACCTGCGTGTTGGAATAGGTGGTGGCCGTACCGGTCACGACGATGCTGTCCGCGGCAATTGCTTCGTCCGCAGCGTCCGCCGGAGCGTCTGCCGGTCCCTCTGCAGCATGAACATTTACGGAGCTGCCCATGATCGCAACGGCCAATACCGCCAATGCGGCGCCCGTCTGCAAAGTTCTCATAATCTTTTCCCCAAAAATGCGCCGAGGCGCCCTCATTATTGTGCACTGCCGAAGTGGCTGCGCCGCGGTGCAGCTATTCCCGGGGCATGACTGTTGTGTGACATTTTGTGGTTTTTTGTTTTGGGAAATGTGAAATTTGTGGGTTGTCAGATTTCCGGCCTTTCGCCCATGATAGGAGAATCCGGTCCGGATGACGGGGCGGAGATCGTGCCGTTGATTATATTTCGGGGGAATGGGCGTTGCTTCCTGCGGATCGCCTCGTGAAAATGATGTCGCTTCTGGAAGAGAGGCAATCCTGTTCCATTGCAGAGCTGGCGCAGCGTTTTTCCGTTTCGGAGGAAACGATCCGGCGGGATGTGCGGCGGCTGGAAACCTCAGGGCGGGCCCGTAAGGTGCATGGCGGAGTGAGTCTTGCGGGCGGCGGAATGGAGGCCCCCTTTGTGCAGCGCGTCAACGATAATGCCGCGGCCAAGCGGGCGATCGCCGCGCACTGTGCGGCGATGGTGTGCGAGGGGATGACCTTGCTGATTGATTCGGGCACGACTTCGCTGTGGTTCACGCGCGCGATCAGCCATGTGCACGGGCTGACCATCATAACCAACAGCTTTGAAGTCGCGCGGGAGGTGATGGGGCGAAATGATAATCGGCTGTTTTTTGCCGGGGGTGACGTGAACATCGATTATCGCGCGGCATTCGGTGCCGATGCCATCGCATTGTCACGGCGATTCGCGCCGGATCTCGCCATATTGTCGATTGGTGCGATTGAGGCCGGGCGCGGGCTGCTTGATTTCGAACCGGAAGAGGCTTTTTACAAACAGGCGGTGTTCGATCTGGCGCGGCGGGTCATGTTATTGGCCGATGCCAGCAAGTTCGGGCGCGAAGGCAGCGTCTTTGTTGCAGGACTCGACCGGGTTCATGATCTGGTGACGGATCGGATGCCGCCGCCGGAAATAATCGCCGATCTGACGCGGGCCGGAACGGACCTGCATGTCGTGACGGGATGAGCCTGTCCCTGATTCTCGTCCGGGCGGGCTTGGTCGTGGCCGCCTTGCCGGTGTCGGTAATGGGCCTGACCCTCGAACCGACCGCAGGAAGATCGCGCAAACAGGCGCTTTCCGATTGACGCGGCGTTACCGGGCGCCGTCAGGGCGCGGCGGAGGTGGAGGCGGTGAACTGGCCGACTTTTTGCCGGGCGGCGGGGCCTCGTCGGTGCGGCCCGGCATTGTTGCGGGAAGGGTGCGGGATCGGCGATCATGCCGACGCGCTCGAGGCGTTGGTGCCGCAATGGCGATCGGACATCATTCATGCCTATTTGCCGGTGCTTAACGCAATCGCGGCCCGGCGCGGCGCGCGGCGGAATGGCATGCCCATGGTTTATGAGATTCGCGCCTGCTGGAAGGGGCGGCGGGCGACCGCGCGCACCTTTGTCGAGCGAGATGAATATCCGCCGTTATGGGCCTGTTTACTAAAATCTGTTTGAAAGGCGGCGAGGGGCTTCTGCCCCGAATGAGGAAGCGGCGGGACAGGCAGGGCAACGGACATGAAGCGGCGTGATGCCAATCTGATATTGGTCGCGATGGGCGCTTTCGGAGGCGGGGCGATTATGCTGAGTCTGCCGTTGGAATTGTTCGAGCGAGTGACGGAGAAGGCTGGGTTATCGGTTTTGGTACCGACTCTGGCGCCGCCGCTGGGTTTGACCGAGCATATGCTGTTCGCCGCCATGGGGGCGGTATTGTGTGCGCTGCTGGTCGCATCGATATTGCCATGGAGCAGGCCTGGCCGCGCCGATGGCACAGGTGGAGGAACGGTAATGAGCGTCCTGTTTTCCAAAATCGCTTCTTTTACGCGCGGTGGATCGGGCAAGAACAATGCCTGCCTGGAGCCTTATGACGAGTTGAACGGAGGGGATGCGGCGCCGGTCTTGCGCCGATCCGATGCCCACCCCGATGCACCCGCTCGCGCACCGCTTTTCGCGCGACGCGACCTTGGTGGCGAAGCCTTGCCGCCGGTCGCCGACGGATTCGACGAACCGTCGGAAATGGGCATGTTGGCGATGATGGCCAGCATGTATGAAAGGCCTTCGTCCGCAGTCAGGGATATTACGGGCCTGTCAATGCCGCGCGCACCGGAACCATTGCCATGGGAACTGATTGAGCAGGAGATGAACCGCGTGCTGAAGGGCGCGCAATTTCATGCGCAGCCGGATGTCATGGAAGGAGATCCTGCCGATGTGACTGAGGAGGCTGAGCCTCGTATCGCGGACCTGGCGGATCGGCTGGAAAAAGGGCTGACCCGCCGCAGGGAGCGCCTGTCGCGGGGCAGGGAAGGTTCCGCGCCGACCACGGAGCGGCAGGATTCCTCGCTGTTTCAGGATTCCTCCCTGTTGGAAGCGATGAAGGATATGGCGTGCGCAATGCCGGTCGCCGATCTGAAAAATCATGGCGAGGGCGAACGACCCGCAAATGACGAGGAAGATCGCCATGATGACGGACTTGAACGGGCGTTGGATGTGTTGCGGAATCTTACAATGCGTGCGGGGCAGGACAAGGTCGCCTGATCTTGCCGAATGCCGGTACGGGGATGATCTGAACCCTCTCTGGCCCCGCCATCCCCGCGCATTGTTCACCAGTCTTCGATTGTCAGTATCGATAGGCGGAGGAGCGTTTCCATCCCGTCGCCCGGAAGGTTTCCAGACGGGTGGAGGCACGGATTGTCAGCCTGCACGGAACCTTGAACAAGACGTTCGTCGAGGCAGACATCAGCCACAATATGGCCGCTGATGTCGAACTCCGCATCAGGAAGCTGCGCGGCAAGGCGGTCGCCCCGCTCCATGTGATCGGGCCCGCTGAGCCGGAGCAGCAGCATATGGCGGGCGCCGACGAAGGTCGCGCTTGCCCATGGCCTGGAGGATGTGGCGATAACGGATGAATCTGGACCGGCATGCTCCAGCAATTGTGCTATCAATCTGGCATGAGGATCGCGTCGCGGTGGGCGGGGCCATTCGCGCCCGCGAAGGCGATGCCTTCTTTGCGTCGATGGCACGGTGACATTCGGACGGGTTTTGGGATGGGTCACTGGCTGATAGCTCCATTCTGGCATATGTTCATGAAATGTTCTAGCCTTCGTACCATGCGAGGCGTAGGTTCCCTGCCATTTCTCATGTCGAAAACGAGTCGCGGGTCGCGGACTGCGTCACGTCCAAAGCGCGTAGGAGCCATCCCGGTGTTTCGCAGGAATTTCTCTATCTTCCTTAACATGGTCATGGATCGTCCTTTCCTGATCAGAAACGCGTTTCAATCGAGTCGAAACATAGGAATAATCCTATATTTCCGGCAAAATCCTACTTGTCTAGGAGAATTCCTATCATTATGGAGCAGATATGGATGAGAATTCCCCGCGTGAAATTCTTGCGACTCTGGTCGCAGAGCGAGGCGATAATTATGGCGCGCTCTCACGGCTGATTGGAAGAAA
Source organism: Sphingomonadales bacterium (assembly GCA_006226685.1). Classification (GTDB taxonomy): domain Bacteria; phylum Pseudomonadota; class Alphaproteobacteria; order Sphingomonadales; family Sphingomonadaceae; genus Sphingobium. The sequence continues at coordinate 14,250 of SBGG01000035.1, read as the reverse complement.
TGCGGCTTATATTCAACAGTTTATTAAGAGGGGCACCCCTCGGAAACTGGATGAGAACGACCGCAGGACACTGGCCGCCTATTTCGGGATTGATGAAGCGTTGCTCGGCGGGCCGCGTCATGATTCGGTGCGTGAGCAAAGCCGGAAAAATGGCGGAAAGCGGCGCGATGGAGCGCCCTTCGCTCTGGTGCCGAAACTGGAGCTTGAGGCATCCGCCGGGGCAGGGGCCGTCCCCGGAGAGGAATGCGCGGCCGGTGCCGTCGGTTTTGACCGGCGCTGGCTTGCTGCGCTGGGGCTGAGCGCCGAAAACCTCTCCATTATCGACGTAAAAGGCGAATCCATGGCGCCGACCCTCAGTAACGGGGACAACATCATGGTCGACCTTGCCGACGGCTCGGATCGACTTCGGGATGGCATTTATGTACTGCGTCTTGACGATATGCTGATGGTGAAGCGGGTTTCGCTCTCTCCACGTACCGGGCGCAAGGCTCTCACCATTTCCAGCGACAATCCGCATTTTCCCAGTTGGGAAGATGTGGACCGGTCACTGGTCGACATTGTCGGTCGGGTGGTCTGGGCCGCACGGGTGATGAGCTGATAGTGCGGCGTGCGGTGGCGAAAGGCGGATGCCCCTTGCAAGTGACCGGTCTCTCCTCCACATCCGGGGAATGACAGCATCCGGTACCATCTCTTCTCAGGCCGCGCCGCCGCTGCGGGCGGCGATTATTCCCGTTACCCCGCTGCAGCAGAATTGTACTCTGCTCTGGTGCACCGCTACCGGAAGGGGAGCTTTTGTCGATCCCGGCGGGGATCTCGATCGCCTCAAACGCGCGGCGGCGGATCAGGGCGTTGTCATAGAGAAGATATTGGTGACCCACGGTCATATCGATCATTGCGGTGAAGCAGGCGTGCTGGCCCAGGAACTGGGCGTACCGATTGAGGGGCCGCATGAGGCCGACCGGTTCTGGATTTCCCGACTGGAGGAAGATGGAAAATCTTACGGGATTGCCGGGCGCCCGTTCGAACCGCAGCGCTGGTTGCAGGATGGAGACAAGGTGACGGTAGGGGATCTCGTTCTCGACGTGATTCATTGCCCCGGTCATACGCCGGGCCATGTGGTTTTCTACCACGCGCCCTCGCGGCTCGCCATTGTTGGCGATGTGCTGTTCCAGGGATCGATCGGCCGCACCGATTTCCCGCTCGGCAATCATCAGGACCTGATCGACGCGATTACCGGAAAGCTCTGGCCATTGGGCGATGATGTCGCTTTCGTGCCCGGCCACGGGCCGATGAGCAGCTTCGGCCATGAGCGTGCTAGCAACCCCTTTGTCGGGGATCGGGCGCTGGCCGGGGCATGATAAGGCGGAAAGACCAAGGAAAGACTTGCTTGTGCGGGAAAACGCGCTATAGGCGCAGGACTTCGCGATAACCGGACACCCCTTGAGGTCTGGCGGTTTTGGTCGGTCGAATGCCGATGCAAGGCCGGTTCGGGTTTCGCTATGAACTTTGACTTTTATTTACGGATACAGGTGCCGACATGGCTGTCCCCAAGCGGAAAACAACCCCTTCCAAGCGCGGCATGCGCCGCAGCCACGATTCGCTCAAGGTCGAGGCATTCCAGGAATGTTCGAACTGTGGCGAGTTGAAGCGCCCGCATCATATGTGCCCTGCTTGCGGTCATTATAACGGCCGCGAAGTCATAGCCGTCGGGGCCTGAACGGCTCCAAACCCGGGGAAGCAAGGTGATCAGCAAGCCGCATATCGCCATTGACGCGATGGGCGGCGATGAAGGCGTTCGCGTGATGATGGCGGGCGTTGCCGAGGCAAGGCGCCGCCATGATGGTTTGCGTTTCAGCCTGTTTGGTGACGAAACGCGAATCAAGGCAGCGCTGGACCGTCACCCGAATCTTCGCGCGGCCTCAGAGGTTTTTCATTGTGATGGCGTCGTCGATGCCAATGAAAAGCCTGCCATCGCGATCCGCAAGGCAAAAAGTACCTCCATGGGACTCGCCATTCAGGCGGTGAAGAAGGGTGAGGCCGGCGCGGCTGTCTCTGCCGGCAATACCGGCGCATTGATGGCGATGTCCAAGCTGGCATTGCGGACGATGCCGGGCATTGATCGCCCGGCGCTGGCGGCATTGTTGCCGACACTGGGCGACAATGATGTCGTCATGCTGGATCTCGGCGCCAATACCGAATGCGATGCGCGCAATCTGGTGCAGTTCGCGGTAATGGGTGCCGCCTATGCACGGGTTGCGATGGATCTGGAGCGCCCGCGTGTGCGCCTTCTCAATATCGGTACGGAAGACCTGAAGGGCACGGACGAGATTCGCGAGGCGGCGGCGATCCTGCGGGAAAGCGACAATCTGCCGTTGCAGTTCGACGGCTTTACCGAGGGCGACAAGCTGGCCAATGGCGAAGCCGATGTAATCGTCTCCGACGGTTTTTCCGGTAATGTCGCGCTCAAGACGGCGGAAGGTACGGCCCGGTTCGTAACCGATCTCCTGCGCCGCGCTTTCACCAGTTCGATCCGTTCGAAGATCGGCTTCCTGATTTCCAAACCAGCCATGCACCTGCTGCGGCATCATCTCGATCCCAATGAGCATAATGGTGCGGTGTTTCTCGGGCTGAACGGCGTGGTGGTCAAAAGCCATGGCGGCGCCAACGCCACCGGCGTCGCCCATGCTGTGCATGTCGCGGCCCGATTGCTGGAAGAAGACATTACCCAGCGCATTACCGGCGACATGGCGCGTCTGGGTGCGTTCGGCAAGGCGGAGATCGCGGCACAATGACAAGACGTTCGGTTGTTCTCGGAACAGGTTCGGCACTTCCGGCGCGGGCGGTCAGCAATGATGAACTGGCGGAGCGTGTCGATACCAGCGATGAATGGATTCGCGGACGGACCGGCATTCGCACCCGCTATATCGCCGGAGAAGGGGAAACCACCTCAACCCTTGCCACCGAAGCGGCGCGCAAGGCGTTGGAAGCAGCTGGGGTTGAGGCTGGCTCGATCGACCTCATCATTCTCGCCACGGCGACGCCGGATCAGACTTTTCCGGCCAGCGCGACAAAGGTTCAGGCTGAACTGGGCATAAAGGATTGCGTCGCTTTTGACGTTGCGGCGGTCTGCTCGGGTTTCCTCTATGCGCTGACGGTAGCCGACAGCATGATCCGATCGGGCGCGGCCAGCCGTGCGCTGGTGATCGGCGCCGAAACCTTCAGCCGTATTCTCGATTGGGAAGATCGGGGAACCTGTGTGCTGTTCGGCGACGGCGCCGGGGCAATGGTGCTGAACGCAGAGGAAAGCGCCGATGGTGGGCGCGGCATATTGGCGTCGAAGCTGCACGCCGACGGTCGCTATAATGATCTGCTCTATGTCGATGGAGGTCCTTCGAGCACCGGAACGGTCGGTAAGCTGCGGATGAAGGGGCAGGAAGTGTTCCGCCATGCCGTGGTCAATCTGGCGGCCGTATTGAAGGAAGTGCTCGATATTGCCGGAATGACGGTTGAAGATATCGACTGGGTCGTCCCGCATCAGGCCAATGCCCGGATTTTGGAAGGCACCGCGCGCAAGCTTGGCCTGGCGCGCGAGAAGGTCATCATCACCGTCGACCAACATGCAAATACCTCGGCGGCATCTGTGCCGCTGGCTTTCGATCTGGCCGTGCGGGATGGACGCATAAAGGTTGGTGACGTGGTCATCATGGAAGCCATGGGTGGCGGTTTCACCTGGGGTGCCTGCCTGCTTCGTTTCTGACGATTGACCCGGCGGCACCCGGCTTTTCATGCATTTCCGCTGCTGGATTTGGGGCGTTGGGGGCTTGATGGCTCCCCAAAACCATAATCTGACCTGTTTTTCGACAATCCCGTTTCAAAACGGGGCTTTCGGAGACACTCACTCTTGCAAATGAGCGAATGTTGGTGAAAGAGGTAAGTAGATTATCGGTTGGAATATTCTGAGAGAGAGCGGGGCTGTATGGCGGAAGTGGGTACGCTTACACGCGCGGATCTGGCGGAGAGACTGAACGGCAAGGTCGGTCTTTCCCGTGCTGAATCCGCCAGGATCGTCGAAAAAATCATCGATTTGATGTGCGGCGCGTTGGCCGACGGCGAAAATGTCAAAATCTCCGGGTTCGGAACATTCGTGTTGCGCGATAAAAACGGTCGTGTCGGGCGTAATCCCAAAACCGGGGTTGAGGTGCCGATCGATCCGCGCCGGGTGCTGACATTCCGTCCCAGCCAGATCATGCGCGATCAGATCGCCAATTTCTGACATAATGGCATAGAGTCAGGCTCTTCCGGTCGCACAGTGGTTGACCGGAACAAGCCGCTCGGTGCAACATATCCGTCATGGAAAAACAGGACGGTGCCTTTCTGACTATCGGCGAACTGGCGACGGAACTTGGCGTTCCGCAGCATATATTGCGCTATTGGGAAACGCGTTTTCCGGCGCTCAGGCCGCTACAGCGTGCGGGTAACCGCCGCTATTATCGTCCTGAGGATGTCGAACTCGCCCGCGCGATCAATCATCTGCTTAATGCCGAAGGCTATACTGTGCGCGGCGCGCAGCAGGCTCTGTCGAGCAAGGGAAATGATTTATCTCTTCCATTGGGAGACGAAGCTGGAAAGGCGGCAGTTCCTCTTTCAACCAAAAAGGAAGAAGCCTCTCCCAAATCGGATCGGAGTCCGGATGCATCGCTGTTGCTGGAACGTTTGCAGGCGATACGGGCGACCCTTGTGGCCGCACTCGATTCAGTCCCCAATTCCTAGTTTAGAGTATTGATTTCATAGGGTATTTTCAGCCTGAGTGATCAGGCCTTGCCGAGAGGCCGCGGTCGCCTGCCTGAACGAACCGGAAACGCGGCTTTGCTGTTTCCATGACAGTTCAGGTTCGGCCCGGATTACGACCGGATCGGAACCGGTGCCCCAAAACGCTGACTTTCCGCGCGGTTCAATGGCGTCAGATGCCCCATCTGGCCTGAGGATGTTTAGCGATCAGGGCCGAGGGAAGGATCGACATCGCGCGGACGGGTCAGTGTGTCGATATGGAGCCCGCTGTTCGGACCGAGGGATCGCCAGTCACTGCCTTCCCAGCTTAGCTGCGCCAGACAGGCGGTCGGATATTTCACCTCGACGATGTCGCGCAGGGGCGAAGATCCATCATCCGCCACCAGATCGAGGATCAGATCCTCCAGACCGGGATTATGGCCGACCAGCATCAGGTGATCGACGGAGGCATCGGTTTCGCGAATGATGTCGAGCAGGGTCGAAGAGGAGGCAAGGTAGATGCGCTTGTCCCAAATAGGATCGATTGTCCGGCCCAGTCCTTCGAAAAAGCTTTCCAGTGTCTGCATCACCCGTGCCGCCGGCGATGCGATCAGCCTGTCGGCGGTGAGGTTCAGTTCCTGCGCCTTGCGCCCCATCGTTCGTGCCGCCTTTTTCCCTTTTTCGTTCAGCGGCCTGTCGAAATCGCGCGCCACCGGGTCATCCCATCCCGATTTGGCGTGGCGCAGCAGGGTAAGCGTTTTCATAGATGTGTCATTCCTGATTCCCCTGTCTGATGCACCAATGGCGTTGCAAATCCAAGTCGTTCGCTGACCGAAATAACCGCTTCGTCCAGGGTGACGCGGCGGATCGGTACGGCGGGCGGAAAGGCATTGAGCAAACGGCTGGGCATGGCGGCGGACAGGATGACGAAGCTGCCCTTGTCATCGGCGCGGCGGATCAGGCGACCGAAAGCCTGAGCAAGACGAGCGCGGATGATCGCGTCGTCATAGGCACTGCCGCCGCCATTTCGTATTGCGGCGAGCTTGCGCGCGGCATGAAGGACGGTCGGCTTCGGCCAGGGAACGCCTTCCATCACCAGCAGGCGCAGCGAATGGCCGGGAACATCGACACCATCGCGCAACGCATCGGTGCCGAGCAGCGAGGCACGCATATCATCGCGGAAAATATCGACCAGCGTGCCGGTGTCGATCGGATCGACATGCTGGGCGTAAAGCGGCAGGGCAGCACGCGCGAGCCGGTCGGCAATGCGGGCATGCACCGCGCGCAGTCGCCGGATCGCGGTGAACAGGCCCAGCGTGCCGCCGCCCGCCGCTTCGATCAGCCGCGCATAGGCGCCGGCAAGCGCGCCGATGTCGCCGCGCTTCACATCGGTGACGATCAGCACTTCGGCCTGCGCCGCATAATCGAACGGGCTTGTCGCCTCGAAATGCAGCGGGGACGCGCCCAGATGCAGGGTGCCGCTACGCGCTTCGGCGCTGGCCCAGTCGCCATCGCCGCCGCGCAACGTTGCCGAGGTCAGCATCACGCCATGGGCAGGTTTCAGCACCGTTTCGGCAAAGGGCCGCGTCGGGTCGAGCCAGTGGCGATGCAGGCCGATGTCATATTCCCGGCCTTCATAACGGTCGACCGCCAGCCAATCCACGAAATCGGGATCATTCGGTCCACCGATGCGCGCCAGCAGCGCGAGCCAGCCCGATACCAGATCGGTGCGCCAGCCGAGCGACCCGATCGCGCCTTCTATCCGCGCGCGCGCCGGGCCATCCATCCAGTCCGGCCCATCGGCAAGGATGGTTTCGAGTCGCTTGCCGAGGTGGTTGAGCGGCTTCAGCAGGGAATCAAGCGTTTCGGCCGCCGCCATCGCCGCATCGACCAGCTCGCCATCCGGTTCCGCCAGTTCGGTTTCGAGGCCATAACCGGCATCGACATCGGCTTTGCCATTTTCGGCGCGGGCATAGACATGCGCGCGGGTGGCGGCCAGCAATGCCTCGACCGGGCCGAAGGGATCGCCGCTGGTGACGCGTTTCAGCCAGTCGTCGGACGGCAGGGCGGTTGCGGCATCGCGGGCCTGTTCGATCGCCATCGCGCCTTCCGCATCATAGCTGGCGACATCGGCCAGTCGTGCGGCAAGACCCCGGCGGCGTCCGCGCGACGTGCCCTCCGGTCCGATTACCCAGCGCCGCAGCTCGATTGCCTCCTGTCCGGTCAGGGCGAGCGCGAAGGTCGAGTCGGCGGCTTCGAAGATATGATGGCCTTCGTCAAAGATGATCCGTGTCGGCGCATTGCCGGTTTCCCGTCCGCGTGCCGCATTGATCATCACCAGCGCATGATTGGCGATAACGATGTCGGCATGGGCGGAATCGCGCACACCGCGTTCGATGAAGCATTTGCGATAATGGGGGCACCCCGCATAGATGCACTCGCCGCGCCGGTCGGTCAGCGCTGTTGAGCCATTGCGGCGAAACAGGGTGGGAAGCCAGCCGGGCAGGTCGCCGCCCACCATGTCGCCATCCTTGCTATAGGCGGCCCAGCGTGCGACCAATTGCGCCAATATGGCCGCGCGGCCCGAAAAACCGCCCTGCAATGCATCTTCCAGATTGAGTAGGCAGAGATAATTTTCCCGCCCCTTGCGCACCACCACTCGCCCTGTCCGCCGTGGCCCTTCTCCCGGAAGGCGCGCGGTTTCGGCATCGAGCTGGCGTTGCAGCGCTTTGGTGTAGGTGGAAATCCATACCGTGCCGCCCGCCTGTTCCGCCCAGAGCGAGGCGGGGGCGAGATAACCCAGTGTCTTGCCGATGCCGGTTCCCGCTTCGGTCAGCACCATGTTCGGGCGATCGCGAGAGGTACGCGGCGCGAAGACCGTGCTGGCCGCGATCGCATAGTCGCGTTGGCCGGGGCGGGGTTCGGCGCCTGCGCCGGTAAGTTCGGCCAGCCGGGCCTGAACCGCGTCGGGCGTCAGGACGACAGGGCGCGGGGCCGGGCGGGGGGCTTCCTCATTCCATTCGCGCAGGCGAGAGAATAGCCAGCGCTCGGCTTCCGCAGGGCGGGGAATATGCGGGCCGACGATCGGCGCCCATGGCCAGCGCAGCCGGTGCAGCGATTGCGCGGCTGTCCAGGCGCCCTCCCGCTCGGCCCATGCCGCCCCCTGTGCCGCATGGGACAGGAGTTTGATTGTCGCCTCACGCAATAATGTCGGTACATCCTGCTCTCGTGCGGGCACGGGCAGATCGAGTGCCTGCGCCAGGCCCTTAGGGGTCGGGACGAGAAAGCGCGCAGGGTGCAGAAATGCCCAAAGCTCCAGCAGGTCGAGACCGGACAGATCGCCATAGCCCAGCCTTTGTCCGGTGAGCGGCGCATTGAGCAGCAGTACCGGAGTCTCTGCGGCCCGGCTCACTGCTTCTCCGCGCGATACGGCACGGATTTCTCCATCGGCTTCACATAGCCACAGGCCGGCATGGCTGGCGTGGAGGGCGGGAAGATCGGGGAGAGGCGGCAGGGCTGTCACCGTTCTGCCTTAGGATCAAAAGAAGAGGGGGACAAGGAAAGGGGAGCAGGGAAAGGCGGGCGAACCCTCATTTTTCCTTTGCGAGCGACTTTGAGTGAATCGGATTATTTCATGGCCTGATAGCCATGATGAAATTCCGGCCTGTGCGGCGATTTTGATGCAACCGAAACAGGAGTAAGGTCTCGGGTCTGTGTTTTTCAGGCTTGAGGACAAAAGAGGCCCGGTATCCCGGGCCAGTCCGCCCGAGAGGAGGAGGGCGAAAAAGAAAGCTTAGTTCGCGACGCGACGGCCGAATGCGGCCGGTGTGCGGGAAACAGATTTCGTGGCTGCCAGCACTGCATGATTGTCGCTGTGGCGGAGATGGTGATGGACCCGCGCTATTTCGAGGCGCTCATATAATGGCCCTTCTGAAAGGGCAAAGATGAAGCGGGCGCCGAAACGGTCATGCTCAGCCCAGATCACGCTGCCGAAAATCGTCTGGCCGCGATATTCGATCTGGAACTGCGTACCCTGGGGCAGGGAAGCCCCTTCGATCAACGCGCCTTCCTCGGTCAGATCGCGCAATCTTACCTCGCCCGCCGGAGCGAGCACACTGGTCATCACCACTTCGATGTCGACCGGAATGCGTTCCGGTCGATCATGATGCCGATCGTGATGATTGTGGCGGTGATGATGGCGATGGTGGTGGCTCATAACATCTTCAGCTTATGAAGAGGTGGTTAAACAACGGTAAAGGAGTGGATTGGGGGCGTTGCGTAGCGGGGCGGAAAATTGGGGACTTATATTCCCGATATTTGCTCGCTAAGGGGGAGGCTTACCCGATTTTGCAAGCCGGAAAGACCCGTTTCACTCATGACTGCCGAAGCTATATCTCCCGCCCAGTTGCGCGAAGCCGCTCTTGTGTCGAAGGCCTGGCCGTTCGAAGAGGCGCGCAAGGTGCTGAAACGGCTCGGGGACGGGGCATCGGGCGCATCGGTTGCTCCCGGCAAGGGCTATGCCTTGTTCGAAACCGGCTATGGCCCGTCGGGTTTGCCGCATATCGGCACTTTTAACGAGGTATTGCGCACGACCATGGTGCGCCATGCGTTCGAAGCGATGTCGGATATACCGACCCGGCTGATCGCCTTTTCCGATGACATGGACGGGCTGCGCAAGGTTCCCGATAATGTGCCCAATCAGGAGATGCTGGCCAGCCATCTCGGCAAACCACTGACAGCGATTCCCGATCCTTTCGGTAAATATGAAAGCTTCGCCCATCATAATAACGCGATGCTGCGTGAATTTCTGGACCGTTTCGGTTTCGAATATGAATTTCGCAGCTCGACCGAGCAATATTGTTCCGGCGCGTTTGACGATGCCTTGCGCGGCGTATTGCGCAACTATCAGGCGATCATGGACATCATGCTGCCGACTCTGCGGGCCGAGCGTGCGGCGACCTATTCCCCCGTGCTGCCGGTCAGCCCGAAATCCGGCATCGTGCTTCAGGTTCCGGTCGAAGTGGTCGATGCCGAGGCGGGGCTCATCCGTTTTCAGGATGAAGGCGAGACGATCGAGCATTGCATCCTGAAGGGCGGCGCGAAGCTGCAATGGAAGGTCGACTGGGCGATGCGCTGGGTCGCGCTTGGCGTCGATTATGAAATGTACGGCAAGGATCTGACCGATAGCGGCGTGCAGTCGGGCAAGATTGCGAAGGTACTGGGCGGACGCAAGCCCGAGGGCCTGATCTATGAGATGTTCCTTGATGAAAAAGGCGAAAAGATCAGCAAGTCCAAAGGTAACGGCCTCTCCCTCGAGGAATGGCTGACCTATGGCAGCGAGGAAAGCCTTGCCTTCTATGCCTATCGCGAGCCGAAAAGTGCGAAGCAGCTTCATATCGGCGTGATCCCGCGCGCGGTCGATGAATATGAGCAGTTTCGCGGTGCCTATTTCGATCAGTCGATCGAAAAGCGGCTCGGCAATCCGGTACACCATATTCATAACGGCAAGGTGCCCGAGCAGGCGCTGCCGGTAAGTTTCGGCCTGTTGCTGAACCTTGTCGGCGTGATGGGGGCGGATGCGACCGCCGACCGGGTATGGGCCTATCTTTCCAACTATGTGGAAGGGGTTACGCCGGAGGCATGGCCGCGGTTGGCCGGGCTGGTCGACAATGCACTTGCCTATAATCGCGATTTCATCGCGCCGACGCTGAAGCGGCGCGCGCCCGATGAGAATGAGGCGGCGGCTTTGCGCGAATTGGATGCGCAACTGGGGGCTCTGCCTGAGGATGCCGGAGCCGAAGAGATTCAGGGGATCGTCTATGCGATCGGCAAGGACCCGCATTATGGGTTCGAGGCGCTGCGCGACTGGTTCAAGGCGCTGTACCAGACGCTGCTCGGCGCCGACCAGGGGCCGCGCATGGGCAGCTTTATCGCGCTCTATGGCATAGAAAATAGCCGTTATCTGATCGCGCAGGCGCTGGACCGGACGGCCGGCGAATAATCGGAGGAATGTCCCGGGCCAATCTGGCCCGGGAAGCCAATTCCGGTTTTACCAGAAAAACCCGCGATAGACATCGACCACCACGCCGGTGCGGATGTTGACCAGCAGCACATCGTCATAATGACGAACCCAGCGGAGGCCGGGGCGAGCCGGAGGCAGGCGATAGCGCGCCGGGTTGGCGATATAATAACGCGGGGCGTAATAAGCGGGACGAAGATGGGCTCCCCTGTTCCAGTGCTGGTAACGGAATGGGGCGTTCCATTTGCCGCGCGCATAAACGGAGCGGTGGGATTTGCGATATTGCCTCAGCTCGCGGTCATAATCGCGCCGGGCTTCTCTGACGTCGCGCTTTTCTTCCCGAATGTCGCGGGCATCGCCTTTGCGATAGGCTTGGTTCAGCTCACGCTGTTCCTGACGCAGGTCACGATGCGCATCGCGGACATCACGGGCCGTTTGCGCCGAAGCCGGGGCTGAAATCGCTGTCGCCGGCAGGATGACGGCGGCCATCAGCAGGGGCAGAATCGTCTTTCGCATGATCATTCTCCAATCATTCCATCAACCAGTCGACCGCCTGTTCGCGTCGATGGGACGGATATGACCGATTCGCCCTTAACCGGCCGGGAATGGGCAATTCAGTGAATTGAAAGCTGACGATGAAGAGCGGGTGTTTATTCCTCTGTGACCCAGGGGCGTTCGCGAAACCATTTGGTGAGGACATATTTCGTCCCGGCCTCGACCGGTTGGGCGGCGTGCAGCGTTTCCATGCTGGGCGATCCGTCAGCAAGCAGATTGTTCCAGACGATCAGCCGTCCTTCGACCGGAGGGATCATGAAACCGCCATGGAGGAACCAGGTTTCGCCTCCGGCCGGGACCGTGTTGAGATAGAGCATCGCCGTCCAGCATCGCTGTCCGCCCTGTTTGCGCATATGCGGCCAATAGCTGTCGTTGACGGGGAAATAGTCGCAATGCGGCTTATATTCCTGCCCCTGCGCATAACGCTGCCCCTGAATGGTTTCGCCATGGGTGCCGTCTATGCCCATCAGTGCGACGACCCGGTCGCTGATCCCGCGCACCAGAGGATCGTCCGGGTTCATGTGGCAGCTGTAGCTGGTGCGATATTCCGGGCCTTCCGTACCCGAAAACAGCGCCGACGGGCGTGCGCCGTCATCGATCATATTACGCAGGGCCTCGCATTCCTCAGCGTCCGCGAAGCCGTCGCGCATGTAAAGTTCGACCGGGCCGGTGCCAATCCGGCTGACCATAGGGTTGCGGGCGAGCTTGGCTCCGACCTTCTTGCCGATTTTTGCACGATGGGATGAGGCCTTGTCGCCGTCATCAACGGGCGGAACGGGGGCAGACTTACGGAACATGGCTTTCGCTTAGAGCGGTTTATGGGGAAAGGGAATATTCTCCGTTCCGGAAATCAGCGCCAAGCGAAGCTTTGGGTGGATGGATAATCGATGGGCGCCAGAACGAAAAAAAAGTCCGGGGCATTTCTGCCCCGGACCGGGTTCCGGTAAGAGAGGGAGCCTTACCAGAAGAAATCGTAGATCACGTCCACCACATAGCCGGACCGGGTATCGATCAGCAGCGCATCGTCATAATAGCGGACCCAGCGCAGCGATCCGTAGACTGGAGGAAGCCGGTAATAATATGGGTCGTTGATCCAGTAGCGGCTGGAATAAAGCCCGCTCCAGATTGCTATGCCGATCGAAAAGCGGCGATAGCCATAGCTCCAGCCACGCGGTGCGGCATAATTGTACCGATAGCGGTCGCGATAGCGATCGCGATAGCGCTGCCAGTCATAACGCTGATTGCGGCGCCAGTCCTGATTCCAGTTGTAGCGCGGGGCAGGGCGACGGAGGTTCGGGTCGTTCCGGTAGCGCGTGTCATTGCGCCAGTCTCGACGGTTATCGCGATCGTTCCGGCGCGTGTCCTGCCGGTCGTTTCGGTTGCCCTGCCGCCAGTCGCGGCGCTCGTCGCGATTGTTTTGCCGCCAGTCCTGCCGGTCGTTTCGGTTGCCCTGCCGCCAGTCGCGGCGCTCGTCGCGATTGTTTTGCCGCCAGTCCTGCCGATCATTCCGGCCATCCTGGTGCCAGTTCTGCCGATCGTTTCTCTGGCCCTGATTAACGGAGGGCTGGCGATCATTCCGGTTTTGCTGTTGCTGTTCGAAGCGGTTCTCCCGGCTTACCTGCCGCCAGTCGCGCGATTCCTGACGCGTGCCGGAAACCTGCGTCTGACGTATCTGGGGGCTGGATCGTTCCACCTGCGGCGAACGTATCTGTTCGCGGGAAACGGAACGGTTGGCGCGCGATTCCTGCCGGGGCATCTGCTGTGTGGAGCGGCCGGAATCGTTCGAGCGGGAGGCGGAGCGCTCGGGCGGTGCGGCGCTGGCCGGCGGAACAGATCCGAGCACGGTGGCGCCCATCAATCCGGCGATAAGGACATGCTTCTTCATCTTGCCGTCTTTCTGCCTGTGGAAGGGGACGAAATTGCTCCCTTGGCTTTCGGAATAACCGACTCGGTCTGACGTCACCCTGAATTACCGGTTCATCGATATGACAGCTTTTGTAATATGCTGTAATCTTCTGTCACATGCGTTCCATGGCTTAGCTCATGAAAGTGTCGGGGACGACAGCATATCGATATAGTCGCGGCTCAGGGTTCGCGCAGCGCAGGAACGGAACGCGCGGCATCCGCCGGGGTTATGCCGGAGGGCGGGGCTGAGGAGATGGTTTCGTCACCGGCCATGATCTTGGCTGCGCGCCGGATCGCGGCGCGGATGCGGGGATAGGTACCGCAGCGACAGATATTGGTGATCGCGGCATCGATCTGCTCGTCGCTGGGGGATCGATTCTTGCGCAACAGTACCGATGCCGCCATGATCATGCCGGGCTGGCAGTAACCGCATTGGGGCAGGTTTTCCGCCACCCATGCCTGCTGAACCGGGTGGCTGCGGTCAGTGGAGAGCGCCTCTATGGTAGTAACGAAACGGCCTTCGCATTCAGCGATGGAAATGCGGCAGGACCGGACGGCCTCGCCGTCGATGTCGACGGTGCAGGCGCCGCAATCGCCGGTGCCGCAACCATATTTGGTTCCTGTGAGGTTGGAGGCATCGCGCAGCGCCCAGAGCAAAGGGGTATCGGGATCCATGCGATAATGGATCGGGCGGTCATTGACGGTGAACCGGGTCATGGCGCGCTTATGACAGCGGAGGCAGCGGCGCGAAAGCGGTTTTCCGTATCGAAATGGGCCGAACTGCCGCTTTATGCTTGATGTCCGCCCTTTTCGTTGATAGGGCGCGCCCATCCCGACGCGGGCCTGAAGTTCGCGGCGCAATCGTTATTTTGTTCGAACGGGTCTGGTGCGAAGGCTGTTGAGCTCTTTGTGCGACCCCCGAGAGATTGGAGTTAGACGGCCTTATGCAAATCATCGTCCGCGACAACAATGTCGACCAGGCGCTGCGCGCGCTGAAGAAGAAG
>SBGG01000086.1 GCA_006226685.1 Sphingomonadales bacterium | reverse complement strand
CTGTCTTCGGGGAGCAGCAGCCTCCGGCCCGTAACCGGAGAGAAGGGGACGGCGATCTGCAATTTGGGATAATATTGCCCGCCCGCCCGGTGCCAGGCATCGGCCCAGCTATGATCGAACACATATTCGCCCTGGCTGTGCGTTTTGAGATAGGCCGGGGCACAGGCGATCAGGTGGCTGTCGCTTTCCGACGCCTCTATGCGTATCGGTGCCGCCTGCCAGCCGGTGCCGGAGCCGACGCTGCCCGACTCCTCCAGCGCGGCCAGAAAGGCATGGGAGAGGAAAGGGTCGTCCGTCCCGGCGCACCGGTCCCATTGGTCGGCCGGGATCGTGCGGATGCCGGTGCCCAGACGGATGACCGGATTGTCTTCCACCGGTTCAGTCCTCGCCCCGCATCATGCCGGTGCGTTCGAAGATCGCCGCGTCGGCTTCGGCCTCGACGGTTCGCCATTGTTGCGGGGTTCTGACTGTCCAGCTCAGCACCGGCATATCCCGGTGGCGTCTCGCACGGACGAAAGAACTGGGCAGGTCGCGAATATCATAGGCGAGGAAATCGGGATGGGCGGCGCATAATGCAAGATGCCGCGCCAGCCGTCCGAGCGGACCGTGGCGATTTTCCTCGGTAACGACGAGGCCGCGCACGATATGGGGTGCATGGGCGTGGAACCAGCGAGCGACGCCGGGGTGGAAGGACATGATCGCGACCGGGCCGCGATAGTGGGCGAGCGCGCGCCGCACCGCCTCGCACAGGGGGCGTATTTCGCGATGCCGGTCGATCTTGAGTTCGATCAGCAGCGGCGCCCGCCCACCGATCAGGTCGAGCAGCGTGGCAAGGCGCGGCACCGGCCCGCCGCCGCCGGTGAGGGTGATGCGGTCGATCTCTGCCGCCTTTCGCTCCGCAAAGGCCCCGGTTGCCCTCGTCAGCCGGTCGAAGGTTGCGTCATGAAAGACGAAAGGCACGCCATCGGCGGAAAGGCGGACGTCGCATTCCATCCCATATCCGCCGTCGAGCGCGGCGGCGAAGGCTGGAAGGCTGTTTTCGGGCCGCC
Source organism: Sphingomonadales bacterium (assembly GCA_006226685.1). GTDB lineage: Bacteria > Pseudomonadota > Alphaproteobacteria > Sphingomonadales > Sphingomonadaceae > Sphingobium. The sequence continues at coordinate 3,819 of SBGG01000086.1, read as the reverse complement.
CGGTATCGCCGTGCAGGCCGCGATGAGCATAGGATTGCGCACCGAGAAAGGAAATGCGGGCCGGGTTGGAGGCCGGGCGGCCGGTCATGGCTGTGTTGTATCCGGCTCCGCCGCCGTTGCATGGCCCTCGGCAAAACGGTCGCGAATCCATTGCTCTGCCTCGCGCCAGCTATCGATTCGCGCATGGGCCGCGGCGGCCGGGGGCACGTTCACGGCGATTTCTGGTTCGCCCACCATATGCAACCGCCAGACCTCCGGCGCGTGGGTGCGGACCGATTCATGGTGGAGGCCAAGATCATCGACGAATAACACTGCCGAGGGCTGTCTTTCGTCGATCAGGCGGCGCACTGGTTTGCCCTTGCCGCCCTGATTCCAGTAGACGGGGTGGGAGACGCCGACCGCATGGAGCTGATCGATGCGGCGTTGATGATCGTCCTCGCCAATATTGGTGAGAACGACGATGTCGGCGATGTCGGACAGGCTGGCGAGAGTCTCCAGCGCGCCGTCGATCGGATATTGCCGGTGCATTTCGGTGCGGAAAAAGGCGCGCAGCAGGTCCCAGACTTCGCCTTCCTCCAGCACCGTGCCGCAGGCCTTGCGACGCAGCGCATTGACGAAATTCTGATCGTCGAAACTGAAATGCACGTCGTGAACCTCGTCCAGCCATGCGCGGAACGGCACGACCATGTGCAGCAGCACCTCGTCGCAGTCGGTGATGAGCAGCGGGCGGTTCATCGGCCCAGCTCCTGCGCCGCCTGCATCAACCTTTCGGGCGGCAGGTCGAGCGCTTCAGCGCAGGCAATGAGGTCCGGCTCATGCGCGCCGAGAAAGTCCAGCGTCGCCATGCCGATCTCCGGATCGGCGGCGCGGTCCCGCAACTGACCGGCATCCAGTCCGGTCAGCGCCAGCATCCGGTGGGCGCGATCCTCATCCCCCATGATCCAGGCGAGGGCGCGCAGCGCGATGATCGGGGCCTCTTCCTGCGTTGCCGCAGAGGAGGCGCCATTGCCATTTTTGTCGGGGAAGCGCATGGAGTTCCTTCGAATATGCTTGGGATTTCGGGCAGAAATCCGAAAAACAACAGGGTGACTGGTGACGAAACGCATATTGGTTGTCGAGGACAATGAACTCAACCTCAAGCTTTTTTGCGACCTTTTAAGGGCGCATGGGCATGAGGCGCGACCGGTGCCGGATGGGCGTGAGCTGATGCGTCATGCCCGCGATTTTCAGCCGGATCTCGTCATCATGGATATTCATCTGCCGCATGTCAGCGGGCTTGATCTGATCGTCGCGCTGAAGGGGGATGCGGCACTGGCGCAGGTGCCGGTGATGGCGGTGACCGCCTATGCGGGCAAGGGGGACGAAGAACGCATCCGCGCCGCCGGGGCGGAGGCCTATGTGTCCAAGCCGATTTCGGTGATGAAGTTCGTCGAAACGGTCCACACCCTGATCTAGGCGCTATTGAGGCATCCAAATCGCGATCCGGTCGGGCCGAATTGCCGGCCGGGAAGGCTGGTCGCCTTTTCAATAGCAATATGGTCCGAGAGGGACGCCATTTTCGACGCCCCGAAGGCTATGACCGAAATGATCCGGCGCTGCGTCGAAAACCCCGGAAATATCGACATATTCCCGCGCCTTTCCTGCTTGCGCCGAGCCATTTTATTTCAAACCTCGATGGCTTCAGCAATGGGGGCTGACCCAGGCCGGATCGATATTCGGAAGACGGTGAGTCGAAAAACGTCGGAACCCGAATCGCCCCTGTGAACGGAGGGTAGGCCCGCCCGGAAGCGGGACTATGCAGGTCGTTAGGGGCGAAGCGCAGGGCTGAGTGATTCGAAGCCCTCAGCAATCATAACCCTTTGTCCGGGCCGTCACGCCGGGTAGCGCCATTGCGGGATTGCGTGGAGGCTGAAAGGGCGACCGGTTTCTGTCCGGCGGGCACCGTCATACCTGATTCAGAGGTGGCTTTCCGGACGGATCGGTGCCGGGGCTCCTTCGATCATGTCAGGTGATTCGGGAATATAGGCAACGGAAAAAGCCCGGACCGCAGGGGCCGGGCTTTGCCGAAAGATGCCAGAGGCAAGATTGTAACGGGCCACCGCACCGGGCGGCGACGGGCGATCTTACTTGATCTTGGCTTCCTTGAATTCGACATGCTTGCGCGCGACCGGATCATATTTGCGGAAGCTAAACTTCTCGGTCTGGGTGCGCGGATTCTTCTTGGTCACGTAGAAAAAGCCGGTGTCGGCGCTGCTCACAAGCCGGATTTTCACTGTGGCTGGCTTGGCCATGGCCCGTTCCTTCAAAATTCCGTTGAAAAAATAAGGCGGCTGTAACGCCGCCCCGTTTCAGTGGCGGCTCATGCGGTAGTTTTGCGCGCTTGTCAACATGGAGATGCGGATACTTCCCTTGTTTGCGGGCGTGATGGTCCGATTTTCGGCCGCTTTACGCGCCATTAACCCCTTTGGCGCATGTTCGCGACATCGGGTAGGGAGGCAATTCATGCAGCATGATGCAATGACTATCGTCCGATCAGGCCTTCGCCAGCGAATCGATGCGATCGCGGCGCAGCAGGGGCATATCAGTCTTTCCCGCATATGCGAGCAGGTGGACCTGATCCGGCTGGATGCGCGGACCTATGGGCTGGAACCGGTCGCCCGGCTGGCCTCTACGCTGGAAACCACGCTGGCTACCGATGGTCTCGGGCCGGTGATCCTGTCCTATCTCGACCTGATGCGCGATGCGGTCGAATGTGAGGATAACGGCCCGGAAGCCATTACCGTCTATATGGCGGCGTTGTCGACACGACTTGGGAACTGATCTGCGCGCGCGGCTGCCCCGCTACCGCAGAGACGTCAAGGGGAGGACGAGGGGGTTACCCATAATATCCGCACATCGACAGGGTTTGCCCCAGTCGCATGGCGCATCGGTCCTTGGCTGGTGGGGGTGGGCCGGAGCCATGTCCGCTCGGATAGGGCATCGTTTCGGATCGGCATGGGTATTTTTCCGCTGGTGATGGGATTCTCTGCGGCCATGGTGCTGCTGCGACTCGTTTGATCGAAGATAACGATCAGAGAAACCGGTATAATCCGTCTGCATTATCATAAAAAATGGAGGATAAGGGGCAGGTTGATTCTAATAAGAAGGAGGAAATCAATGGCACCCAAGAAGCAGAAGGCATCATCGGACCGGTTGAAAACTCCGACTGATCTCAAGAGCAATGCGGCAATGAGCGTTGCACAGGGGCTGAATAAGGTCCTGGCTGATAGTTATGCACTGTATCTGAAGACGAAGAATTTCCATTGGCATGTGTCGGGGCCGCATTTTCGCGATTATCACTTGATGTTCGATGAGCAGGCCGCCCAAATATTGGCGACCACCGACCTGATTGCGGAACGCGTCCGCAAGACCGGCAATGTCACTTTGCGGTCGATCGGGGATATCGGCCGACATCAGACGATTCGCGATAATGACGCCGATTTCGTCAGCCCGAAGGACATGCTCGATGAGTTGCGAGAGGATAATCTCGCGCTGGTGCAGTCGCTGCGTGCAGTGAAAAAAGCTGCGGCGGGGGCCGGGGATAATGCGACCGAAGGCATGACGGACGATCTGACCGATCAGGCGGAGCAGCGCGCCTGGTTTCTGTTTGAGGCCGGGCGCGGCGCCTGATCCGGTTGTCGGGTTGCGCGGCCGGATGATTGCGGCCTTTCTGGCGGCCTAGGGCGGATCGACATTCAGAAGATGACGAGCCGAAAATGGTGATTTTGCGTGATCCGGAGCGGAGCGTACTCAAGGTATGTGAGCACCGGAAGCGCGCGA
>SBGG01000040.1 GCA_006226685.1 Sphingomonadales bacterium | reverse complement strand
CATCGACATCTTCACGTTCGACAAATCAACGCCCGTGCCATCCGCCTTCACCCGAGGCTTCACATTATAATCTATCACCCGCTTCACCGGGACCAACAGCTTCATCCCTTACCTCCTGTCAGATTCTTGCCCATAAATCCGGCCCCCCATGCGGTGTAGGACGGTATGTGCCGAGCGTGCGGTCTATTGCTTAAAACTATCCTCTAGTGCAAAAATGACGCGCAGCCAAGTCCGGATTCAGGAGGTGGGAAATTTAGCCGGCAGCAAAAGCGGGCGAGATTATATATCGTCGGAATCCTGTGGGCTCGCCGAGGGGGAGTATGGTTTGGCAGAGGATCGTTTGCGATCCATCAGGGCGTCCGATCAGCGCAAAAAAAAGGCCCGGCATCGAAGCGGCCGGGCCTTTCTATATTCATGACGAGCAGGGCGCGGTTCCTGCGCCCGGTAAATATCTTATTTGGTGGCGCTTTGCAGATAAGCGATCAGATCTGCCCGGTCCTTGGGATTGGAAAGTCCGGCAAAGACCATCTTGGTGCCGGGGACAGCCTTCATCGGCGCGGCGATGTATGTATCGAGCGTCTGGGTGTTCCAGGCCTTGCCATATTTCTTCATCGCCGGAGAATAGGAAAAACCGGTGAGAGTGCCTGCTTTGCGGCCCATAACCTTGGACAGCGACGGTCCGATCATATTTTTGCCCGCATCAAGGCTGTGGCAGATGGCGCAACGCGAATAGAGCGTTTTGCCCTTGGCCGCATCACCAGCCGCATGGGCCGGAGCAACCGACATCATTCCGGAAACGATCAGAACCGAAGACAGTAACTTCACCACTTTCATCCCTTTTCCCTCTACAGCGTAAATGGCGCTTCGGACGCGCCCCCTAACAATCTTGTTCCTTTCTGTCACGCGGCAGATGGACCTTTGCTGAACGATCCGACGCATGAACGGGTCATGATTGTCAAAAAACCTATTGACCGCCGGACCCTTGCTTCGACCGATTTCGGTGCTTCTTTATGATATAGAGGTGCCTCTGACCGCCTGTCGGGCGGGAACAAGGGCAGAAATTGGCATTGCAGGCTTTTATGAAAGTCTGCCAAACTGACCCGATGGCAACCAGATTCAAGAAAAAGCGCGCCTCGACGGAGGGGATGATCCATTTGACCGGTGGTGTGTTCACCATGGGATCCGAGGCATTTTATCCGGAAGAACGGCCTTTGCGGCGGGTGAAGGTGGATCCGTTCTGGATCGATGAAACGCCTGTCACCAACAGGCAGTTCGCTGAATTCATCGAGGCAACCGGTCATGTGACCCTTGCGGAGATAGCACCTGATCCGAAGGATTATCCCGGTATGGACCCGGAGATGGCAAAGCCCGGCTCGCTTGTTTTTGTCAGCCCGGCTCATTCGGTTCCGTTGAACAACTGGAGCCAGTGGTGGCAATTTGTTTTCGGCGCGGACTGGCGTCACCCGCTGGGGGAGGGCAGTTCCCTCGCCGGTCTGGAAGATCATCCGGTAACGCAGGTGAGCTATGCCGATGCGGAAGCCTATGCGAAATGGATAGGGAAGAGCCTGCCGACCGAAGCGGAGTGGGAATTTGCCGCCCGCGGCGGGCATGAAGGCCGCGAATATCAGTGGGGGGATGAACTGGCCCCGGACGGAAAGATGCTCGCCAATTATTGGCAGGGCGCCTTTCCGCACGAAAATACGCGGGAAGACGGATGGGAACGAACGAGTCCCGTTCGCAGCTATCCGGCCAATGATTATGGCCTCTATGACATGATCGGTAATGTCTGGGAATGGACGGGCGATTGGTATGCGATGCCCAAGGCTGTCGAGAAACGAAAGCCTGACGCCTGTTGTACGGTCGCGAACCCGCGCGGCGGGGTGATGCGGGAGAGTTTCGACCCGTGCATGCCCGATTCCAGAATTCCGCGCCGGGTCACCAAGGGGGGATCGCATCTTTGCGCGGAAAATTATTGCCAGAGATACCGTCCCGCTGCGCGGCAGGGTCAGCCGATCGACAGTTCGACCAGCCATATTGGTTTCCGATGCGTGGTGCGGGGCTAGGGTCAGGACTCACTTACTGGCACCATTGAGGTTTGAAGCAAAATGGCTCAACGCAGCGCCGGGCCATTCTGGTCAAATCCCTCCGGGACGTCCAGATGGCTTCCCTCTGGAACCAAATTGTCCCTGGAAAGGCAACCAGCCTTCCTGGCGGGCAATATGGCCCGATAGGATCGCTATCTGGACGCCTCAACGGTGTCAGCAATGGGGCCTGACCCTAGAGCCTGACCTGAGGACGAGTTTGCGGGCTCCCTGAAAGGCAGGGCATTCGCCTTGTGCACGGCGTGCGCGGTGAAAACTCTGCCTGCCCGAAATGATTATTCGGTAAAATGGATTATTCCCCGGACCGGATAGCGCGGTAAACGCTGATCCGGTCCAGCGCCCCAGCTCTGCAATCAGGGACCTTCCGGCCTTCAAGGCCGTGCTCGGTGCGTCGGCGATTGTTCGCGGCGCGACGATGATCAAACGGGTGCATCTTCCCCCTGAAACCGCCGAAGGTAGGGGAGAGGCAATCCTACGTCATTTGTACACTTGTTCCGTCCATGCCTCCCCGCATGATGTGGCCATAGGGAGACGCCTATGGCTGAGTTGGCCGCATTCGTATCGACAGGCAGGATGAACTTCATCGGCGCTGGGCCGATCTGGTGTGATGTGTCGAAATCCGGGGCGCCTTGCCTGTGAAGATCATGGGCATGAGGTGCGGTTGGCAAAGCCGGTATCCGATGGCCCGCAGCCTAAACGCCTTGCCAATCGTTCGCCGCTCTTCTTTCGAAATCACATGACGAGGGTAAGAATGCCATGAAGAAAGCCATGTTCAGTCTAGTGCAGCCCGCGATCGTCGTGGCGCTCATAATATTCTGGATGTCCGCCCCCGAAGCCTGGGTGAAGAGTCCGTGGACCATCGTTATTGTCGGGGCGCTTATCACGGCGTCGATACAGGGGCTTGAACTGATCGCCGAACGCTATGCAAGCTGGCGGATAAACAAGCGCGAATTTGCGACCGACCTCTTTTATGTGATCTTCAACACGACCGTGATCGGCTGGGTCACGACGCATCTGGCCGAAGATCCGTTGCTCGCGGTCAAGCAGTCGCTCGGCATCACCACCCAATGGGCGATGCACATGCCTTTCCTTGCGCAGGTCGCGCTGGTCATTTTCCTGATCGAATTCGGGCAATATTGGATGCACCGGTTGATGCATAATAACAGCTTCTTCTGGTCCACCCATGCCCCGCATCATCATGTCACTCAGCTGAATGCAATGAAGGGCGCGATCGGCAACCCGCTGGAACTCTTCCTGATCAGCCTCAGCGTGGTCGCGCTGTTCGATCTCCAGGATGCCGCGATATTCTGCGGGGCGAACATATTGCATGTGATTTCGTCCTTCGCTCACGCCAATACGCGTCTGGATCCGCCTCGCTGGTATGCGTTTTTCTTCACGACGATCCGGCACCACAGCCTGCATCATTCGGTGGATTATGACTCGACGCGCTGCAACTATGCGAACTCGTTCATCCTGCTCGACCGTATCTTCGGAACCTATCGCGAAGGGGAGTCGGAGATTGTGGGTCAGGACGAGCGCCGTCGGCTGTCGATCAAGGAGCAGTTCCTGTTTCCCTTCTTGCCGCTGATCGAGCGCTTCAACGCGAAACGGGCCGAGTCCACTTCCACAGCGGGCTGATGCAATCGGGCTTCATTCGGGGAAATGGGCTGGAACAGCCCGGGTCAGCTCAGCTTGGAAATTAAAGAGGGAAGTGCTTCGTGAACATGGGAAGCAGGAAACGGGTTGTTGCGGCCATCGCGGCCATGATGATCGGAAGTGGTGGCATGGTCTTCCCGGCAGTGGCTGCGGAAAGCGAACTGGTGCTAGAGGTTCCGGGGTTTGCGGACTTCCTTACGGTCGATCGGGATTCCGTCTGGACGACCAATGCGGGAAGAGTCGAGCGCTGGTCGAAACAGGGCAAGCTTGCCGAAGTCGCCATGACTCACCCTTGCGGGACGATGGCCATGGCTGCGGGGGCTTTGTGGGTGGCTGATTGCGAGGATCGGACGCTTAACCGGATTGATGTGGAAACGGCCCGGAAGGTCGCTGCCATCCCGACCGGCATCGCCAGTCCCGATGGGGAACTGAATGTTGTGGCCGGGGCCGGTTACGTCTGGGTGGCGAGCGATGCTGAAGGTGTGGTGGCCCGGGTCGATCCCGCCTCCAATCGCGTGATCGCCTCGGTTCGGGTTGATCCGGGTAGCAGCTATCTGGCCTTTGGTTTCGGGTCGCTCTGGGTGGTCAGTGCTTCCCGGCAAACGCTTCAGAAAGTCGATCCGGAAACCAATGTTGTCGTTGCAAGGACGAAACTGGGGCGGCAGCCGGGTTTCCTGGCTGCGGGCGAAGGCGCGGTCTGGGTTCAGGAACAGGGGGACGGCACGGTGGTCCGGGTAGACCCTGCGACCGGGGATATATCAGGGCGCGTCAAGGTCGATGAAAGCCTTGTCTATGGGGATATCGATACCGGGGGCGGCAAGATATGGTTGCGCACGACCCTGGGGCAGACCTTTGCCGTGATCGATCCGGTCTCGATGGAGGTTCGCGCGCGCGTCGGCAAAGCGTCGGGCAGCGGTGCCCTGCGCTATACGCCGGAGGGCGTGTGGACGACCGCCCATGATGTACACACGCTGACATGGTGGAGCGATCCCGCGGCCATCGGTAACTGAGTCGGCTGCGATACGGTCGGCATATTGCTTTTGCGCTCCTCCGCGCGTGCCATGCGCCTCATGGAGGAGGCAGGCTTTGCATTGGGCTCGCGGACCGAACTGCCGTTCAGAAGATGGCGTAACGTAGGCGCGAACACGCCCTGAAATATCTGCATGCGTCATTTTGGGACAGTATGTCTGACCTGGGGCATAGGAAGAGCCGCCATTTACAGGGTGTTGGGGCCGGGGACGCAGGTGGCCGATGGGCACCGGGGGGCGGCCCAATTGGTTAAGGCGATTGATCCCGAATGGTTTTGGGTTACCCACGTCTGCACAAACATACTTAACGATTCATGGGGGAGTGATCCTGCTGGCATTACGCCATGCGGCACCCTTCGTGGTGCCATTTCGGGTCGGGATATTGCATAGATGAGGGTGATAGTGAGCGACAAGGATCAGCCAGTTTTGGATCGCCAGCTTGGCGCATTTTCGGCCGTCGACAAGACGGATGCCAATGATTTCATCGAGCGTCTGGATGAAATGCACGCCCTGGATGTGTTCCGGGCTTATAAGAAATTCACGTTCGACCTCATGAATATCGCGTCCGGTGCGCGGGTGGCCGATGTCGGCTGCGGCACCGGTGAGGATGTGAGCAGTCTTGCCGATCTGGTGGGACCTTCTGGCCAGGCTATTGGCCTTGACCTTAGTAGCGCGATGATCGCCGAGGCGCAGAAGCGCCATGCCGATAAAGGGAATGTCAGCTTCCTCCAGGCGTCGTCGGAAGGGCTCGGCCTGCCCGACAATGAGCTGGACGCCATTCGCGCGGACCGCGTGCTGATCCATGTTCAGAACCCGGAAGCGACGCTGGCCGAATTCATTCGGGTTACCAGGCCGGGGGGGCGGATCGTGCTGAGCGAACCGGATATGCACGGCTTCTGGGTCGCCAGCGACGATTACGGGACGACCCGGTTGCTGGTGAACGAGATCGCCAATAGCTGCGTGATGCCTTATCTGCCGCGCGACCTGTGGACGATGATGCGTGACCATGGGCTTAAGGATGTGCGCTGTTCGATCCAGACTCTGACGTCTTCGGACATTAAGGCGGTGTCGAAGGTGCTCGACCTGTCTCTGGTGGTGAAAATGGCTGTTTCGGGCGGACTGGTGTCCGAGGAGCGGGCGGCGAAATGGGGCGACGACCTGAAGGTCCGGGCCGAAAATGATCGTTTTGCCGCAGCGCTCAGCATCGTCGTCGTATCGGGAACAAAGGCTTAACCAGTTTATGCGATAGATTTGCGTTATGTCGCGTAAATCTGTCAGCATGGATCATGCTCCGGGCGTGGAGTGGCGGACTCTGTTTGTCTACGAACGCGCCCTGAGACATTTTACGCGATCGGGCCGTCGCCCTTTTCCTGCGACGGCCTTCGATCGTCTGCCCGAAATCCGTGACGATGGCCTGCCGAGGGCGCGGTTTCTCGATATGGGGGACGGGATGGCGCTGGGGTTTCGCCGTTATGAGGCGGCGTCGGACGTGCATCTGGTGCTCATTCACGGGGCAGGATGCTTTGGCGATCAGCTCCATTCTATCGCTTCGGCCGTTTCCGGTTCCGGCAAGGCGCGTGTTTATACGCTCAACATGCGCGGTCATGGCCTGACCGGTGGCGACAAGGGACATGCGGTGTCCGATCCGGGCCAGATCATTGCTGATGTGGGCCGTTTTCTGGCGAAGCTGCGCGAAGAGCGGCCCGATGACCGGATCGTGCTTGGCGGTCACTCGGCGGGCGGCGGCGTGGTTCTCGGCCTTTCCCGCAGCGAGGCGCGGGAACTGGTCGACGGCTATGTCTTTCTTGCCCCTTATCTGGGGCTGGGATCCCCGACGGTGCGTCCGTATTTCGGTGGCTGGACCCGTCTGCGCGCGATGCGGATGAAGGCGTTGGTTCTCGCCAATCTTTTCGGTGTGCGCTGGTTCAACAATATGACAGTGGTCGATTTCGATCTCGACGCAGCCCCGCATGATCCCCGGTTCGTACGACACTGGTCGTTCAACACGATGATGGCCTTTGGGGCGGGGCGATGGATCCCCGATGCCGAACCGATTATGCCTGCGAAGCCGGTTTTATTGCTGGCTGGCGAAACCGACGAGTGTTTCGACCAGTCGCGTTATCGGGAGGCGCTGGATGTTGTTGCCCCACATGCGGATATGCCGCCGATCGGACAATGCGGCCATTTCGACCTTCTGGTCGACAAGGCTGTTTCCGACATATTGTGCGGCTGGATGGAGAAGAAATTTCCTATAAAAAACCTGTCTTATCATGAGAGAGAAAAGAAAAATGTGGTCGCCGCCTAAACAAAAAAACAGAATTTTTATCGCTGTCGCCATGGTGGTTTCCGCCATGGCTTCCCCGGCATTGGCCGAAGACTATCGCCCGAAAGCGGGCGATATAAGCGTGCGCACCGGGCCAGTCGGCATTTTGTTTGATTCCTCGGCCAAATTCAAGGTGCTGGGCACGGATCTTCCGGGCGCTAATCTGCATGCGAGCGACGGGCTGACGCTGTCGTTCGAAGCGGAGGTCTATGTCGTTCCGGAGGTGTCGCTTACGCTGACTCTCGGCATTCCGCCCACGACGGATGTCGATGGCAGGGGGATATTGGATCCGGTCGGCAAGCTTGGTTCCGTCCGCTATGGACTTGGCGGGGTGCTGGCCAAATATCATCTGAATCAGTCCAGCCCATTCCAGCCCTTTGTGGGGGCAGGGGTCGCCCATTTCGTAAGCTTCAAGGAAAAGGATGCGGCGGTTTCCAACCTGAATGTCGATGGAAGCTGGGGGCCGATGGTGCAGGGGGGCGCCGAATATATGCTGGATTCCCATATCGGTATTTATGCGAGCATTTCCTATGCCTGGATGAAAACCGATGGTTCCGGCGTCTATGGCGGTGCGCCGTTGACGGCGGATGTGACGTTGAATCCGACGGCCGTTCAGGGAGGAATGCTCTTCCGCTTCTGATTACCGCTTGCATGGGGCCGGAAGCGTGGGAGCATTCATTGCTCCCGCGCATCAGGGGATGCGGATTTTCTCTGTTTCCATTACAGTCCTGATCCTTGCCCCTGTTTGCGGGAGAGGATTGGAATGCCCTTATATGAATTTAACGGCCAGTCGCCGTCATTGCCCGTTGATGGGTCGGCATGGGTGGCGCCGTCGGCCGATCTCATTGGCGATGTCCGGCTCGGTAGCGCGGCCAGTATCTGGTTCGGCGTGGTTGTCCGGGCCGACAATACGCCGATCATCATTGGCGCGCGCAGTAATATTCAGGAGCAGGTGGTGATGCATAGCGACACGGATATCCCCTGCACCGTGGGCGAGGGGGTGACGGTCGGCCATCATGTGATGCTGCACGGTTGCACCATTGGCGATAACAGCCTGATCGGCATGGGGGCGACGATCCTCAATCGCGCGGTTATTCCGGAAAACTGCATCGTCGGCGCGGGCGCGCTGGTGACCGAAGGCAAGACCTTCGAACCGGGCAGTCTTATCGTCGGGGTTCCGGCCAAGGCGGTTCGCTCGCTTGATGAGGCGGCGGTCGAGGCCCTGCGCCGGTCCGCCGACCATTATGCCGAAAAGGCCGCCGCCTTTGCCAAGGGGCTGAAGCGGGTCGATTGAAGGCAGGGCGACTGAGCGTGAGAGGAAGGGGGTACTTCCCAGTTTCCGGGAAAACGGCGCTCGTCCGGTTTTGGTTTTTGTTTCCGGGCCGTGGGATCATCCGCCTTATGGCCCGGAAATTGTCAACGCCTTGCTTTTACAGATATTCTCTGAACGTCGCGAGCATCCGTTCCCATGCCTTTTCGGCCTGTGTCTGATCGTAGACCGGGGAATCGATCGTGCACCAGCCATGCTGGGCCGGATAAACCTCTATTTCGGCGGGGCGGTCTGCGGCTTTGGCCGCCGCGCGCAATATGTCCTTGGCATCGGGGTCGCGCTCATCATCATTTTGCGCGATCGCGATCAGCATGGCGGCCTTGAAGCCGGCGATCAGGGCATTGGGGCTGTCGGCGTCCTTACCCGTTAGCCTCGCCCCGTGGAAGGAGGCGATAGCCGTCACCCGCTCGGGCCGTGCAAAGGCGGTGCGGAAGGTGTAGGGGCCGCCCATGCAATAACCGCAGCTGCCTATGCCGCGTGCGGTATCGACCGCAGGCTGCTGGTCCAGCCAGCCGATGAGCGTGCGGGCATCGCTGACGATGCCGTCATTGGTGATGGCTTCGCGCATCGGCGCCAGCTTTGCCTGCCCCGCTTCGGTACGCCATTCTGCAAAAGACTCAAAAACAGGGGCGGGTTGCGAGCGGTAATAGGGATTGATCGCCAGCACCGCATAGCCTGAGGCGGCAAGGCGCGTCGCCATCATCTCATAGGCGGGCCGCAGTCCGGCAATATCCGGCCACAACAATATCGCGGGATGACTGCCCTCGGCAGGATGAACGAAAAAGGCATCGGCCCTGCCATCGGGCGTGTCGATGATGACCTTTTGTGAGACGGTGTTCGTGGACGCACCGGACGGGCCGGTGCCGGAGGCACAGCCCGGGAACAGCGCAAGGCCAGCCGCGCTGACCCCGATCAGGCCGAATTCGCGGCGACCGAGCGTGTGTCTGGCCAGCCAGTCGGCATTTTCGGTTTCCGTGGTTTCATCGCACATGAGGCTCTCCCGGCATTTTCATCGGCCGGGAGAGAATAGGCGGTCGCGGGGCAAAGGCAATCCGCCGCGCGACCAGAGTATGCGAAACGGGAATGCTATTTCAGCCGGGCCGCGTGCCAGCCGACATGGTCCGCCATGAAGGTGGAGATGAAATAATAGCTGTGGTCATAACCAGATTGCATGCGGATGGTCGCGGGTTGCCCGGCGCGGTTGCAAGCCTCGCGCAGCAAATGGGTTTTGAGCTGCCCCTCAAGGAAGATGTCGGCATCGCCCTGATCGACCAGAAGGTTGGGAAGGCGAGCGCCATTGTCGATCAGGGCACAGGCGTCATAATCGGCCCAGTCGGCGGAGGCTTCGCCCAGATATCCGGAAAGCGCCTTGTGCCCCCAGGGGCAGTTCATCGGCGAGACGATCGGAGAGAAGGCGGAAACAGAACGAAACCGGCCGGAATTGCGCAGGGCGATGGTCAGGGCGCCATGACCGCCCATAGAATGGCCGGTAATGCCTTGCCGATTCATGTCGGCGGGGAAATGGTCGGCAATCAGCGCGGGCAGCTCGGCCTCGATATAATCGCGCATATGGTAATGGGTGGCGAACGGAGCCTGTGTCGCATTGACATAGAAACCCGCGCCGAGACCGAAATCATAGGCGCTTTCGGCATCGTCCGGCACGTCCTTGCCGTCGCGGTCCGGCCCGCGCGGGGACGTGTCCGGCGCGACGAAAATGATGCCGTGCTCGGCACATGCGGCGCGATATTCGCCTTTTTCCGTCACATTGGCATGGGTGCAGGTAAGTCCCGAAAGATACCAGAGCACCGGTAACCTTACGCCCGGTTCATGGTCGGGGACGAAAACGGAGAAGGTCATCTCCGTTTTCGTCACTGCGGACTGGTGCTTGTATACACTCTGCACGCCGCCATGGCTTTTGTTGGCGCTGACCTGTTCCATCACCAGTCCCTCACATCCTCAGACAAAGGCATAGGAGCAGATCTTGTTCCCTGCCGGATCGCGCAGATAAGCGGCATAGGCGCCGGGCAGGATGTCGCGCGGGCCGGGTGCGCCCTCATCCGTGCCACCGGCGGCAAGACCTGCGGCATGAAAGGCATCGACATCGGCCGGACTGGCCGCCGCGAAGCCGATAGTCACGCCATTGCCGGAGGGTGCTTCGCCATTGCTGGGCTTCAGCACCAGGAACGCCGGCTTATCCTTCCCGTAAAGCATGACGGTTTCGCCGCTCGGCCCGAGATTCTTCACGCCGAGCGGGGCGAGGGCGGCATCGTAAAAGGCTGACGAGGCGGCAAGATCGGTGGCTCCGACGCAGGCGTGTGAAAAAACGCCGTCACCGCAAATAATCGGGTCTGCCATGCAATTTCTCCTTCGGGTTCGGAATTCCGGTTCAGAAGACCACGACACTGCGGATGGATTTGCCCGCGTGCATCAGGTCGAACGCGGTGTTGATGTCCTCCAGGCCCATGACGTGGGTGATCATCGGGTCGATTTCGATCTTGCCGGTCATGTACATATCGACGATCTTGGGAACATCGGTGCGGCCCTTGGCGCCGCCGAAAGCGGTGCCGCGCCAGTTGCGGCCGGTTACAAGCTGGAAGGGGCGGGTGCTGATTTCCTTGCCTGCTTCGGCCACGCCGATGATGATGCTGGTGCCCCAGCCGCGATGACAGGCTTCCAGAGCGGTGCGCATCACCTCAGTATTGCCGGTCGCGTCGAAGGTGTAATCAGCGCCGCCGTCGGTCATCTCGACCACCTTGGCGACCACTTGCTCGCGGCTCAGTCCCTTGCTGTTGAGGAAGTCGGTCATGCCGAACTTGCGGCCCCATTCTTCGCGATCGGGGTTGATATCGACGCCGATGATCTTGTTCGCGCCGGCCAGCCGCGCGCCCTGAATCACGTTGAGGCCGATGCCGCCCAGACCGAACACGACGACATTGTCGCCGACCTGCACCTTGGCGGTGTTGATGACGGCGCCGACGCCGGTCGTCACGCCGCACCCGATATAGCAGCTCGTCTTGAACGGTGCGTCCTCACGAATCTTCGCGACCGCGATTTCCGGCAACACGGTGAAGTTGGAAAAGGTCGAGCAGCCCATATAGTGAAAGATCGGCTGGCCCTTATAGGAAAAACGGGTGGTGCCGTCCGGCATCAGGCCCTGGCCCTGCGTCGCGCGGATTGCGGTGCACAGGTTGGTTTTGCCGGAGAGGCAGCTTTTGCACTGGCGGCATTCGGGGGTGTAGAGCGGGATCACATGATCGCCCGGCTTCACGCTGGTCACGCCCGCGCCGACTTCGCGTACCACGCCCGCGCCCTCATGGCCGAGAATCGAGGGGAAAATGCCCTCGCTGTCGAATCCGTCGAGCGTATAGGCATCGGTATGGCAGATACCGGTCGCCATGATCTCGACCAGAACTTCCCCCGCCTTGGGGCCTTCCAGATCGACTTCGACGATTTCGAGCGGCTTTTTGGCCTCAAAGGCTACGGCGGCACGCGTTTTCATGATGCAGTTTCTCCTTTGGAGGCGTCTTTACGAAACTTCGTGATTTGCAATAAAGGCAAGCTATAGCAATTCACTGTTGCGGGAATGGGATAATGTCCAGTCGCTGGCACGGTATAGACGAATTTGTCGCAGTGGCGACCCTGGGCAGCTTCGCCGGGGCGGCCAAGCAGCTCGGCATACCGACCTCGACGGTCAGCAGGGCGGTCGCACGGCTGGAGGCGCAGGTGCGTACGCAGCTTTTCTATCGCACCACGCGCAAGGTGGCGTTGACCGAAAGCGGCCGCGTCTTTGTCGACCATTGCCGCAGGATTATCGCGGAACGGGATGAGGCCTTCGCCGCACTGAGCGCAAGCGGCGAGCCGGGTGGCGAATTGCGCATCACCTGTTCGACCGCCTTGGGGGAGGGCTTCGTCGCGCCGATCGTGCAGGATTTCTGTCTGGCCTGGCCGCAGATCAATGTGACGCTGGATCTGAGTAACCGCATCGTCGACCTGGTCGCGGAGGGATATGATCTGGCAATCCGGACCGGTGATATGTCGGATTCCCGCATGGTTCGTACCCGGGTTGCGAGCCGCAGCCTGTATAGCTGCGCTTCGCCCGATTATCTGGAACGGAAAGGTGTACCCGTTTCAGTTACGGATCTTGCCCGGTTCGATTGCCTGATCGGAAGCGCCCTGATCTGGCATTTCGAGGTGGACGGGGCCGACCGGGCGTTTCGTCCGAAGGGGCGTTGGCGCTGTAACAGCGGCGTTGCGATCGCCAATGCCGCGCTGGCGGGGCTCGGTATTTGCCAGCTTCCCGACTTTTACGTGTTGCGCCATCTGGCCTCGGGCGCTCTGGTCGAAATATTGCCCGATTGCCGCCGTCGTGAGGAACCGATCTGGGCGGTTTATCCCGAACAGAGGCATTTGATGCCAAAGGTAAGGCTGCTCGTCGATCAGTTGAAGATGCGGTTGGGGGCGGCGCTGGTCGCGCTGTAACCAAGATCGTGGTGACTGGAGCGGCGGGAAGCTTGGAGCGGTAGCAGGCCGCTCTGAGGCATGGCCTCTATCAGCTTTTCACCTTTCGGGGCCGGTTGGTCTGTGGTGAAGCGAGGGAAGCGGACATCGTTACAGGCAGAAAATTTACGGGATGAAGGAATTTAATCTTTTTATTCGGAGATGGTCCTATTTTGTCAATTATCTCAGATATGACCAAAACATCCTGTTTTTGTAGACAAGAGAGTGAATTCCTGTCGAATTACAGCAAGGTTAACCATTTAACGAAAATTATTATATTTTCTCCGTTTATTTCGGATGATTCATAGAGAATCCATTTACTGTTATTCGCTATTTGGGCCGATCATGATTCTAAGGGTGGGGTCTATTTTCTGCTGTCATTGGGGTGGAAGCGGAATCGTTCCGCACAAGCAGGGAAGGTGTAGGAATATGTCGGTATTTCAAGACTTTCGTGACGCGCCGATCATTGGCCGGACATCTCAATGGCGCCAGCTATGGTGCCTGACCCTGATTAAGTCCTGACCTCAATCACGGAGCAAGGCTGCGACATGGTTACGTCCGCACGTGCTAACGAACTGTTTCGACCGCTGGTTTTCCTGTCGATCGCTGCCGCGCTGATGTTGTTCGTCGGCGGGCTGACCATGATGTATAATATCGACAATACGGCCCGGCTACGGGACCAGAGTCTGGTCGCCAATGGCGTCAAAGCCGGAATACTCGATCTCTACAAGGATGTCTGGGCCATCGCCGCGTGGGATGATGCGCTGATCAATCTCGAGCGCCGGAACAGCGAGTGGGCCGCCGAATATATGGGACGCTATTATTATCAGATTGCCGGTTATGACTATGTATTTGTTCTCGATCATGACGACCATCTGTTCTTCGCCGCGCACAAGGGAAGTGTACGCGCGGCCAGCATTTACACCGGCTTTGCGGGGGGGATGCACCAGGCGATCGAAACCGTGAGGAAACGTGAACGGGAGAGGCAGAACAGGGCGCAGCCAGGCGCACCGCTTCGGCTGCCCCTTACCGTGCATAATATCATGCGGGTTAACGGGCAGGTGTATATCGTGGTCGTGGCATTGGTGCAGTCTGATTTCCGCAAGGCGGAACAGATGTACGCGCGGGCGCCGATCATCGTGGCGGCCTATCCGATAGCGGGGAACTTCCTGTCGCATCTTAGTGCGCGCTATTTGCAACCCGATCTCCACATTCTGCAAAAGCAGCAGGCGCCAAGCCATGAGATGGCGCGGATCAATCTCAATGATGATCATGGGCGGTATGTCGCCACGCTGGAATGGAAAGCGGCCACGCCCGGAACCTGGCTGGCAACGCGGCTGGCGGTTCCCGCACTGGCGATTGTCATCCTGTTCTTTCTGGCCGTGCTGGCGATGCAGCGGCGGAGCTGGCGCGCGGCGCAGGCGCTGATCGCCAGCGAGGCGCGGGCCTCGCACATGGCCTATCATGATCCGTTGACCGGTCTTCCCAACCGCCTGTTGTTCTTCGACCGGCTTGGCAGCGCACTCGAGCAGGTGCGTCGCAAGAGTACGACGATCGCCGTTCATTGCATCGATCTTGACCGGTTCAAGGAGGTGAATGACACATTCGGTCATCAGATGGGCGATGAACTGATCCGGGCGGCGGCCCATCGCATTTCCGGAATATGCCGCCGGTCCGATACGTTCGCGCGCCTGTCCGGCGACGAATTCGCGATCGTGCAGCTTAATGCATCGCCATTGGCGGCGGCTCGACTGGCCGAACGCATCGTCGAGGTGATGGCGCAGCCGATGGACCTTTCCGGCGGGCGGGTTCATGTGTCCTGTTCGCTGGGCGTCAATACGGTTCCCGAGATCGTCGGCGATATGGAGGTGTCCGCCGCCGAAATATTGCGTCAGGCCGATCTGGCCCTGTATCGCGCCAAAAATAACGGTCGGGGGCAATATTGCTTTTTCGAACCGGAGATGGATGCCGCGATGCGGATGCGGCGGGAGATCGAGCTGGATCTGCGCGAGGCTCTGGATCAAGGCGGATTGCGCATGGTGTATCAGCCGCAGGCAGATAAATATGGCCGGATCGTCGGGGTCGAGGCGCTGGTGCGATGGCATCATCCGGTACGGGGGGATGTTTCCCCGGCTATGTTCATCCAGATTGCGGAGGAATGCGGTCTTATCAACGATGTCGGCTTTTTCACTCTGAGAGAGGCGTTTGCCGCCAGCCATTTGTGGAAGGGGTTGAAGGTCGCGATCAATATTTCGGCCAGTCAGCTTCGCATGCGGGACTTCCATGAGAAAATTAGCGCGCTGGTCGAGGAATGCGGGGTCGATCCGTGCGATTTCGAACTGGAAATCACCGAAGGATTGTTGCTGGGGGATGATCCGGTTACCCACACGGTGCTGATGCGGTTGCGCCATATGGGCTTTTCGATCGCGCTCGACGATTTCGGCACCGGCTATTCGAGCCTCAGCTATCTGCAGCGCTATCCGATCGACAAGATCAAGATCGACCGGTCGTTCATCGCCAATCTGGGCGTCGAGGGAGAGGCGCGCGCGGTGGTGCAGGCGATTGTCAGGCTGGCGCGGGCGCTTCGGCTTCATGTCATCGCCGAGGGAGTCGAAACCGATGAGCAGCGCGATTATCTCATCAATGTCGGTTGCGAGGAAATTCAGGGATTTCTTTTCAGTCGTCCGGTCGAACCCGCAGCGATCAGCGAAATGTACGCACACAACCGGGAGCCCGCTCTTCGCACTGTGGATTAAGCACAGGCTCTGAGATTCGGGTCCAGAGCTTCACGGCTGATCGTTGCGGTTTCTTCCCCGGGCCTTTCCACCAGTCGGAGGCAGGTTTGCGCGGGCCGCCAAAATGGCCTAAATGCGCAACCGAGGCCTTATGCGTATTCATTCTTTCCTGACTTTGCTGATTGCGTTCCTGCTTATGATGCCCGGTGGCGGCGCCCTTGCTCAGGGCCTGACACTCGGTGGTGCGGGGGAACCCCATATCCGGCCCTATCTGGAAGCGGAGAGCGGGGCGCCTGCGCCGGGATCGACCGTGACTCTGGCCATCGTGATGGAGCCGGAGTCGGGGTGGCATGGATATTGGGAAAACCCCGGAGACGCGGGCAAGCCGCTCGACCTGAAATGGGATTTGCCCGCCGGGGCGACGGTCGGGGCCTTGCGCTATCCGGTGCCGCATGTGCTGCTCGTGGCCGGGTTGATGAACCATGTCTATGAGGGACGCTATGCGGTGCTCGTCGATCTGCACCTACCCGACGGGCTGACACCCGGAGCGGCTTTGCCGGTCCGCGCTCATGCCGACTGGCTGGCCTGTACCGATAGTATCTGCGTGCCCGAACGGGCCGATCTCGCGCTTGATCTGATTGTCGGCCGGCCGGGTGGCGAAGCAGAGGCCGACAAACGCGCGTTGTTCGACGGATATCGGCGGGCTTTGCCCCGGCCGCTGGGCGGAACCGCGCTGTTTCAGGCGGACAGACAGGGTGGGCTGCGTCTTGCCATTCCCTTTCCGCGAGCGGCCGATCTGGAGGATGCTCATTTCTTCGCGTTGACCCCAGGCATGAAAAGCTATGCTGCGCCGCAGGGAATGATGCGGGACGGGGACAGGCTGGTCGTCATTCTGGCTGATTTCCCGGCGCCTGCAGGGGCTTTGCGCGGTGTGCTGCGTATCGGACCGGATCAGGGGGTGGAGATCGACGCGCGGGCGGGCATGGTGCCGCCGCCTTCCGACGGCGCGCAGGCGGTTGTCTCCGCAGGGGGGGCAGCGGGGGGCGGTGCGCAAGCAGGCGGAGCGTGGAACTGGAGCACGATAGTGCTGGCGTTCGGCGGGGCGCTGGTCGGCGGCCTTATCCTCAATATCATGCCCTGCGTCTTTCCGATCCTCAGCCTCAAGGCGATGAGCCTGTTGCGTTCCGGCGCATCGGGGGCCCATGCCCGGCATGAGGCCTGGGCCTATACGGCCGGAGTGGTGCTGACCTGCGTGGCGCTGGGCGGCACGGTATTGTTGCTTCGTGCAGGGGGAGAGAGCATCGGTTGGGCGTTCCAGCTTCAGAGCCCGGCCGTGATTGTCGCTCTGCTGGCGCTCAGCGTTGCGATCGCACTCAATTTTGCCGGGCTGTTCGAACTGGCTTCGCTGCAACTGGATGGCGGCCTGACGACGCGACGCGGACTTTCCGGCGATTTCTGGAGCGGGGTGCTGGTCGCCTTTGCCGCGACACCCTGTACCGGGCCGTTCATGGCGGCGGCGCTCGGCGCGGCCTTGTTGTTACCGGTCGCGGCGGCGTTGGCGATTTTTGCGGGGCTGGGGCTCGGTATTGCCTTGCCGTTCCTGTTGCTCGGCTATGTTCCGGCCCTGCGCGCGCGCATGCCGCGCCCTGGACCATGGATGGAACGGGCACGCCGCTGGCTTTCCGTACCGATGGCCCTGACCGCCGCGGCCCTGTTGTGGCTGCTCTGGCGTCAGGCGGGCGGCATCGGTTTTGGCGCGGGTGTGGCGGTAACTGTTGCGGTCATGGCTTTTCTCTGGTGGCTGGGCAGGCGGCAACGTGGCGGCCATCATGAAGGCGGGCCGATCGTCGCGGCGGGATGTTTGCTGGCCGTCGCGGGCGGGGCCGTGACGCTGGCGCGCCTGCCTGCCGGCAATGCGCATCAGGCCGCCCCGGCCAATGCCTTCAGCGAGGCCGTGCTGGCACAGGCGCGCGCGGGCGATAAACCGCTTTTCCTCTATTTCACTGCCGACTGGTGCCTTTCCTGCAAGGTGAATGAGGCCGCCGCGATCGATCGCGCAGAAGTGCGTGCGGCGTTCGAAAAGGCCGGGGTCCGCACCATGATCGGTGACTGGACTAATGGCGACCCTGCCATCACCCGCTTTCTGGAGGACCATGGCCGGTCGGGCGTGCCGCTTTATCTCTGGTATCCGGGAGGCGGTGCAGAGCCGCGCGAACTGCCGCAGATATTGACGCCGTCGCTGCTGACCGGTCTTGCGGAAAAGGGCGCATGAGCGGTCGCGGAAAAGGCGCGGGCAAGGTGCGAGCGGACCAGATGCTGGTCGATCGCGGCCTTGTCGAAAGCAGGGCGCGGGCGCAGGCGCTGATCCTCGCGGGGCTGGTCTATAGCGGGGAACGCAAGGTCGAGAAGGCGGGGCAGCAACTGGCCGCCGACGCGGCGCTGGAACTGCGCGGGCGCGATCATCCCTGGGTTTCGCGCGGGGGCGTCAAGCTCGCCCATGGGCTTGCCCATTTCAATTGGGACGTGACCGGAGCGGTCGCGATGGATGTGGGCAGTTCGACCGGGGGCTTTACCGATGTGTTGCTGACCAACGGCGCGGTGCGGGTCTATGCGATCGATAGCGGGACCAACCAGCTTGCATGGAAATTGCGCACAGACCCGCGTGTGATCGTACATGAACAGACCAGCGCCCGGATATTGACCGACGAGCATATCGTCGAGCCGATCGACCTGATCGTCTGCGACGCCAGCTTTATCGCACTCTCCAAGGTGCTGGAGCGGCCGATGAGCTTTGCGAGACCCGGCGCGCGGCTGATGGCGCTTATCAAGCCGCAGTTCGAGGCCGGGCGGGAGGAAGTCGGCAAGGGCGGTGTCGTGCGGGATTCCGCAGTGCATGAACGGGTGTGTGCCGAGGTTCGCATATGGCTGGAGAGTGCGGGCTGGTCTGTCGAGGGTATTGTGACGAGTCCGATTACCGGGCCGGAAGGCAATGTCGAATTCCTGATCGCGGCGCATCGGCCTCTCTCCGAACCCGGCACATAAAAGTCTCTCGGAACGGTTGGTAAGGGCTGGAGCCGGATCGGGAATAGTTGCTCCGGGCCCTTGTCGGGTGGTTTCCCGAACTGTCCCGCTACGGGACGGGACAATTTTCTTGCGGTGCACCGTAAATCTGCCCACATTCCTCCTATAGGCGCCGGGATTCGATGAATGCGGTTTCGCCTTGCGGATGAACAGGGGTGGGCAGGCGGAAGATCGGGAATGAACGAAATCGCTTCGCAGGGCCAGCTTCGCATGTCTTATGTGCGCTGGGCTCTCTTCACGGTCCCCATGGTCATCTTCCTGGGTTTTCTCTCTGGTAAGGTTTCGGACAGCGGTTATGGCAACCGCTGGTTCGCGGCATTGCAAAAGCCTGATTTCATGCCGCCTGCCTGGGTGTTCCCGGTGGCATGGAGCATCATCTATCTGCTGCTGGGGCTGGCGATCGCGATCATATTGCATGCGCGCGGCGCGCGGTTGCGCGGTGTGGCGATTGCGCTTTTCCTTGTTCAGCTTGTCGCCAATTATTGTTGGACGCCATTGTTCTTCCGCGCCCATATGGTGCCCGAGGCATTCTGGCTGATCCTCTTCATTTTCGCCCTTTCCGCGCTGACCGCCTGGGTGTTCGCGCGCATTCGCCTGTTCGCTGCGGTGCTGTTGCTGCCTTATCTCGGCTGGCTGATTTTCGCGGCGATGCTGACCCAATCGATCGATCAGCTGAACCCTGATGCGTCGAGGTTGGTTGTACCAGCGCTGAAAACCCGTATATGAGCGGGTATTCATCCGGTATTTGAGGCTGTCATGCAAAGCGAGAACCGTTTTTTCGACGATCTGGGCAGGATCATCAATGGTGCTGCGGGCACGCTTGCCGGCATGGGCCGCGAGTTTGAGGCCAATGCCCGCGAAAAGGCGAAGCAGTGGGTAGGCGGGCAGGATTTCGTCAGCCGCGAAGAGTTCGACGCGGTAAAAGCGATGGCCGCCACTGCGCGTGAAGAGGTCGAGCAATTGAAAGCCCGGATCGCCATGCTGGAATCGGGTAAGCCGGAAGCGGGCAAGGAAGGCGAAAAACCCGCCGCATCGGGGCGCTCGCGCAAGGGCGGAGCCTGATTTTCTGAATTTATCGACACTTTATCCACAGCTTTTTCCACCGCTTCGCGATAGGATTGTGGTCCGCCAGATGGTAGACCCGGCTTTGCGGAGCGTGGAGTTTTGACGGCAGTATATCATGATGGGGAATGACGAGTTCGAGCAAGACGGCCATGAGGCCGAACCGCTGGATATGCTGGCCAGCTATTTCGAGGCCAATGGCTGGTCGTTCCAGCAGAGCGGCGAGGATGAAATCGCCGCCACCATACAGGGAAGCTGGACCCAATATGAGCTTCGCGCGATCTGGCGCGAGGAGGATCAGGTGCTGCAATTGCTCACCCTGCCGGACATTCGCGTGTCGGAGGAGCAGCGGCCCGCCATTTACGAAACGATCGGCCTCATCAATGAACAGCTCTGGCTCGGCCATTTCGAACTATGGTCGAGCACGGGCGTCGTTCTTTTCCGCCACGGCGCCTTGTTGGGCAGCAATGAAACGCTGAGCCTCGATCAGGCGCAGATGCTGGTCGAGGCGGCGCTTGACGAATGCGAGCGTTTCTATCCGGTGTTCCAGTTCGTGCTGTGGGGAGGAAAAACCCCGTCTGAGGCGATCGTCGCCAGCATGATCGAAACGCGGGGTGAGGCATAAGGATAGCGAATCCCGCGCTGCATATGGTGATGGATGTTCATGAGCGAAGGACTGACGATGCTTGACCGGTTTGACCGTCCGCTGTTTCTGATCGGGTGCGGAACGATGGCCGGAGCGATGCTATCCCGTTGGCTGGAATGCGGCCTTGATCCCTCGCTTGTGACTGTTTTGCGCCCAAGCGGGAAGGCGGTGGGCGAGGGGATTGCGGTGATCACATCCTTTCCCGACAGTCTCCCCGAGCAGGCGCTGGTCCTCCTTGGCATGAAACCGCAGCAATTGGGTAGCGTAGCGCCTGAACTCAAGACGCGCTGGCGTGAGGACCTGACCCTGTTGTCCCTGCTGGCCGGGGTGTCGGTCGGCAGGCTGGAGGAGGCGGGGGTACCACGCAGCCAGACCATTCGGGTGATGCCCAATACCCCGGTTGCACTGGGCAAAGGTGTGTGTGCTCTTTACGCCGATTCGTCGATGAGCGAGATGCGACGGCAGCTTGCTGATCGGCTGCTGGCGCCGTTGGGGCTGGCCGAATGGATCGCTGATGAAGGGCAATATAATCTTGTGACCGCGCTGACCGGTTGCGGTCCGGCTTTTCTGTTTCGTTTCATCGATGCGCTCGCGCAGGGGGCGGCCGAGCTGGGGCTGGAACCGGCGCAGGCGCAACGTTTCGCTATTGCCATGGTGGACGGCGCGGCGGCGCTTGCGAAAAATGCCGTGGATGCCCCTGGCGTGCTGGCCGAAAAGGTCGCGAGCAAGGGCGGAATGACCCGCGAGGGATTGAATATACTCGATGAGGAGCGGCGGCTTGAGCGGCTGCTGCTCGATACGTTGCGGGCCGCGCGGGATCGGGGTGTCGAGCTGGAGAAGCTGGCGTCCTAGGGCGGATCGACATTGCCCTCCGGTCGCCTTCGACCCCAGCCCTGACGGTCTGCAAATGGCAGCTTTCCGCACTTCCGGTGCTCACGTACCTTTAGTACGCTGCGCTCCCAGTCACGAAAATCCGCCATTTTCGCAACGTCATCATTTGAATGTCGATCGGCCCTGGGTCGGATCGACATTGACCTCTGGTCGCCTGCAATGGGTCCTGACCCTGGGTGGCGTTTACATTCACAGGCAGCATTTGAGAGCCGCGACGAGATTGAGGAAGCCGGCGTAGTTTCTGGCGAGTTTGTCGTATCGAATGGCGCTTCTCCTGAAGCGTTTGATCTTGCTGAATAAGCGTTCGATCAGCTGGCGGTAACCTCCGTTGCAGGACGACCGGCTTTGCGCCCGCAGCGGCGATCGCACCCATGGCGCGTTGTCCATCCTGACCTTTGTCGGTCAGAATGTGGTTCGCACGCAGTCCGGCGAGAAGCGCGCCGATCCGGGTGACGTCGTTGCGCTCACCGCCCTTAGCTGTCGCGCAGGGCTGCCACCATCTGCCGGTCCTGCTCTGGGATCAGCCCTTCCAGAACATGCCAGAAGCCGGTGACGGATCCTTGCCCCGCCTGTACATAGGCGGCGGCCATTTTGGCGCGGAGGGCATCGAACTGCATTGCCTCCAGCTTCGCGCCCTCGGCGGTGAGCCGCAGCAGCTTCTGCCGCCGGTCTTTCTTGCCGGCGCGCGATTCGACAAGGCCGCGAGCGACCAGTTCATTGAGCACGCGGCCCAGCGATTGCTTGGTGATTGCCAGCAGGGCAAGGAGTTCGCTTACCATCAGATCGGGTTGGCGGGCGATGAAATAGAGGGCGCGATGATGCGCGCGCCCCAGCCCTTGCCGGGCGAGGTCGGCATCGATCGAGCGGGTCAGGTTGCTGTAGCCGAAATAAAGCAATTCTATCCCGCGGCGAATTTCGTCTTCGCGCAGGAAGAGGGGAGATGCTGTTGATGCGGCCATGGGGCCTTGTTGTTGGCTCCTTTCCACCGGCTTGGCAAGCGGCAACCGTTTGCGCGCAGGAAAATGGCGCTGGAGGAGCGCGTCGGGGCTGTTGTGGATGCTGCGCCTTGTCCGATTTTGATGAAAACAGGGTCGCTGTTCGGACTTTCTGCCGCGCTTGTGAGTCGGGGGAAGTTTCTATCTGCACCCATGCGATAAATGCGCACCGGGCTATTCCCTTTCGCGTCGCAGCCGTTATATGCGCCCTGAACGGCGCGGGAATGACGCGCCTTTCTTCGTTGGGGCGTAGCCAAGCGGTAAGGCACCGGTTTTTGGTACCGGCATGCGCAGGTTCGAATCCTGCCGCCCCAGCCATTTCTTTCCTTTCAGCTCAGCGAATCGATAGAGGCGTGGCGTCCGCCCAATGTCTCTTTGCGATCAGGCCTGCCCCTTGACGCGGGGGTGGCGTGATCCGCATATGATGGTCATGTCGGAAACCGATACTTCTACCCAGATAATACGGGATGCGGGAACGCTGATCGTCGTAAGGCGACGGTCGGACGGGCCTCCACTTTTGTTGATGACCGAGCGCGCGGCCACGCTGCGTTTCGCGGGCGGCGCGATGGTATTCCCCGGCGGCGCGGTGGATGAGGCGGATCGCGATCTCGCCCGATCGCTGGGCCGGTCGTCTGATCCGGCGGTGGCCGAGGATCTTGCCGTGCGCATTGCCGCGATACGCGAAACGATCGAGGAGTGTGGTCTTGCGCTTGTCGCCCATGCGGACGGTTTATCGCGCGATCTTGGCGAGGCTGCGCGTCGGGCGTTGCTGGAAGGGGCGGGGCTGGCGGCGGTAATCGCGGCGTTCGGGCTGAATTTCGATTTTGCAGGGCTGGTGCCGTTTGCGCGCTGGTGCCCGCATTCGGAGAAGGTGCCTCGCCGGTTCGATACCCGCTTCTATATAGCCGTTATTGGCGAAGATGTCGGCGATCTGCGGCCTGATGGGCGGGAAACCACCGATCTGGGCTGGTATAGTGCCCGAGAGATGCTGGATCGCGCCGAACGGGGGGAGGCCCGGATCATTTTCCCGACCCGGTGCAATCTCGAAAGGCTTGCCCGGTTCGAAACGGTCGAGGCGTTGCTCGACCATGCACGGGCGCAGCCTGTGCGCCTGATCTCCCCGTGGATCGAAATGCGCGATGGCGAGGAACATCTGTGCATTCCGCAGGATCATGGCTATCCGGTCACGTCCCGACCGTTGAGTCAGATGCCGCGCGGGTAAGAAGAATGTTTCATCGGGCCGGCGTGAGCTTCAATAGCCGCGCATCCGGGCCGTCTTCCAGCAGCCAGATCGCACCGTCAGGACCTGTTTCCACCTCGCGGATACGGGCCTGCATCGGCCAGTGGTCGGCCTTGATAAGCTGGTCGCCGTCGATTTTGAGGCGAATTAACGCTTCGCCGGACAGCGCCCCCAACAGCAGCGACCCCTTCCATTGCGGGAAGAGAGACCCGCCATAAAAGGTCATTCCGCCCGGAGAAATGGACGGGTTCCACCATGTAGCAGGCGCGATGAAACCGTCTCCGGGCGCGTGATCGGGAATATCGCGTCCGTCATAATGAGAACCGTTGGAGACATGGGGGTAGCCGTAATTGCCGCCGCGCGTCACCAGATTGACCTCGTCGCCGCCTTTGGGCCCCATTTCATCTTCCCACAGCCGTCCTTCGCTGTCGAAGGCGAGGCCGAGCGGATTGCGGTGGCCCATCGACCAGATCTGGGCGGCTATGCCCCCCTCTTTTGCAAAGGGGTTGTCGTCAGGAATGCTGCCGTCAAGGTTCAGGCGCAGTATCTTGCCGAGATTGCCGGTCTTGTCCTGGGCCGGATCGAATTTCTGTCGTTCGCCCGATGAAATGAAGATGTGCTGCCCATCGGGAGCCAGGGCGATGCGATGCCCGAAATGGCCGCGCCCGGTTACTTTGGGCACTTGTCGCCAGATGATTTTCAGATTTTGCAGTGCAAAACCGCCTTCGGCCATGCCGTTGATGAGGAGATCCGCCCGCGCCACGACCGCCCCGCGCGTGTCGCCGCCGCCGGCTTCGGCCCAGCTCAGATAGACGGGAAACAGCTTGTCAGTGGGATCGGGGTCGGGAGCGGCCACGATGTCTCCGAATCCGCCCTGACCGCCATGATCGACCTTCGGTACGCCGGAAACTGCGGCACGGAAATGGGTGTTCGGGTCGATCAGGATGAGGCGCCCCGGTTTTTCGGTGACGAGGAGATAGCGCCCTTTGTCGATGAAGGTCATGGCCCATGGCTGGTCGAAACGCGCGATTTCGGTGCTCTTGAACGGGCGGGTACCCGATTCTCTCGTTCCTCCGTTGTCGGTGGCGTTGGCGGACGCCTCCCGATCTGCCCCGGTTGCAGGGCCGGCCTGACAGCCTGCCAACATTGAGGCGATCGCGCTTGCGTATAGGATCGGCGAATAAAGGGCGGGATTCCGGCGCATAAAACCTCGCGAGGCGGATGGGGTAGGGCATACTAACGCACTACACACATTATTGTTGTCAAAAATCGCGTTCCCTCCTATATGGCGTTCATTCTCCTGACATCGGTATCGTTGTTGGGTCGGTCCCGAAAGGGTCCGGCGCGATCGGCGGTGGATGCACGGAAAGGGAAGAAGCTGGCTGATATCGACGTCCTGACGCAATTGATTGAACCCGAGGCAAAGGCTTTGGGATTCGACCTCGTGCGCGTGAAGATATTCGGCGGCGAGGATGCGACGCTTCAGGTGATGGCGGAGCGGCCCGATACGCGTCAGCTTACCATCGACGATTGCGCGGCGCTTTCCCGTCGCTTGTCGGATATGCTCGATGAGAAGGATCCGATCGAGAGCGCTTACAGGCTGGAGGTCAGTTCGCCCGGCATCGACCGACCCCTGACCCGGCTGAAGGATTTTGCCGACTGGGCCGGGCATGAGGCGCGCGTCAATGTCGCCGAGGCGGTGCAGGGGCGCAAACAGTTCAAGGCGGTGCTGGCAGGGCTCGACGGAGACACCATCCTGCTTGACGACCTGAAGCTGGGGCGTGTCGAAATCGGCTTCGATAATCTGCACAGCGCCAAGCTGATACTGACGGATGCATTGATTTCTGCTACCATGCCGCTCTCCTCTGATGGGGCGGATGAGATTGAAACGGAAGGATGACTAGAATGGCTACCGCCATTTCCGCCAACAAGGCCGAGTTGATCGCTATCGCCAATTCGGTGGCGTCGGAAAAGATGATCGACAAGGCTATCGTCATCGAGGCGATGGAGGATGCGATCCAGCGCGCCGCCCGTGCCCGTTATGGTGCGGAGAATGATATTCGCGCTAAGCTCGATCCTGATACTGGCGATCTGCGCCTGTGGCGCGTCGTCGAGGTGGTCGAAGCAGTCGACGATTATTTCAGGCAGGTGGACCTGAAGCAGGGGCAGAAGCTCCAGCCGGGCGCCGCCATTGGCGATTTCATCGTCGATCCGCTGCCTCCGATCGATCTCGGCCGTATTGATGCCCAGTCGGCCAAGCAGGTGATCTTCCAGAAGGTGCGCGATGCGGAGCGTGAGCGCCAATATGATGAGTTCAAGGATCGCGTGGGTGAAATCATCACCGGCGTCGTCAAGTCGGTCGAGTTCGGCCATGTCGTCGTCAATCTTGGTCGCGCCGAAGGCGTGATCCGCCGCGATCAGCAGATCCCGCGCGAGGTTGTGCGTGTCGGCGATCGCGTTCGTTCGGTGATCCTCAATGTTCGCCGCGAAAATCGCGGGCCGCAGATTTTCCTTTCCCGCGCGCACCCCGAATTCATGAAGAAGCTGTTCGCGCAGGAAGTGCCGGAAATCTACGATGGCATCATCGAGATTAAGGCCGCCGCCCGCGATCCTGGCAGCCGCGCGAAAATAGGTGTCATCAGCCATGACGGCAGCATCGACCCGGTCGGCGCCTGCGTCGGTATGAAGGGCAGCCGCGTGCAGGCCGTCGTGCAGGAAATGCAGGGTGAGAAGATCGATATCATCCCCTGGAGCGAGGATACGGCGACCTTCGTCGTCAACGCGCTGCAGCCCGCGACCGTGTCCCGCGTCGTTATCGACGAGGACGAAGGTCGTATCGAAGTCGTCGTTCCCGACGATCAGCTTTCGCTCGCTATCGGCCGTCGCGGTCAGAATGTTCGCCTTGCCAGCCAGCTGACCGGCAAGGCCATCGATATCATGACCGAGGCCGACGCCAGCGAGAAGCGGCAGAAGGAATTTGTCGAGCGGTCGGAAATGTTCCAGAACGAGCTGGACGTTGACGAAACCCTGTCCCAGCTTCTGGTTGCCGAAGGCTTTGGCGAGCTGGAAGAGGTCGCCTATGTCGGTGTCGATGAACTGGCGGGCATTGAAGGTTTCGACGAGGAGCTGGCGCAGGAGTTGCAGAACCGCGCGCTTGAGGCGCTGGATCGGCGCGAGGCTGCCGCGCGTGAGGAGCGCCGCGGGCTTGGTGTCGAGGATGCGTTGGCAGACATGCCGCATCTGACCGAAGCCATGCTCGTCACGCTGGGCAAGGCTGGTATCAAGACGCTTGACGATCTCGCCGATCTCGCGACCGACGAACTGGTCGCGAAGAAGCGTCAGGGCGATCGTCGCCGTGGCCGCGATAATGCCGAGGACAAGGGCGGCGTGCTCGCCGAATATGGCCTCAGCGAGGAGCAGGGCAACGAGATCATCATGGCAGCGCGCGCGCACTGGTTCGAGGACGAGGATGGCGCGGAAGAAGGGGCAACGCCCGGGGAGGTCGCAGATGCTGCGGATGACTCCCAATGATCGGCCTGCTGCTGAAATAAATAGTGACGTTGCGGAGGCGCTGGCATGAGCGAGCGCCGCTGCATCCTGACCGGGGAACGAACCTCGCCGGACCATCTGGTGCGCCTTGCGGTGTCGCCGGATGGGCTGGTGATGCCCGATGTCGCGGCCAAGGCGCCGGGGCGGGGGGCGTGGATTGGCGTGTCCCGCGCGGAGCTGGAAGCCGCCGTCGCCAATGGCAAGCTGAAAGGGGCGCTTTCCCGTTCGTTCAAAACGAGCGCGATCGAGGTGCCGTCGGATCTGGCGATGCTGGTCGGTGACGCGCTGGAAAAACAGGCGATGGACCGGTTCGGTCTGGAGGCGCGGGCGTCTAACATCCTCACCGGTTCCGAAAAAATAGAGGTCGCGGCGCGGCGCGGGCAGGTGCGCATGTTGTTGCATGCCGCCGATGCCGCGCCGGACGGACGGCGGAAACTCGATCAGGCCTGGCGCGTGGGCGAGGAGGCCGAAGGGACCGATCATGCGGGGCAGGTCTTGCCTGTTGCGCGGGAAGTCTTATCTAGAGCGATGGGCCGCGACAATGTTGTTCATGTCGCAGTGACGGACGGCAAGGCCGCCGCTCGGCTGGCCGGATTGCTAAGCCGCTGGCAAAGCTATAACGGATGCGCTAACGGGGGAGGACAAGACACCCCGGCCATGGCGCACCCCATGGGGTTGTCCACCGGACAGATGTGACGGGCGGCGGGCCTGAACAGGCCGTGCCGCACTTGGTGTTTGAAGTTGAGAAGGTTGAATTCAGTCGATGAGTGACAGCAAGGAAGACAAGCCGGTACTGGGCCGTAAGCCGCTGGGGATCAAGCGGACGGTCGAGTCTGGCCAGGTTCAGCAGAGCTTCAGCCACGGACGGAAGAACACCGTCGTGGTGGAGGTGAAGCGCCGTCGCATCATCGGCAAGCCGGGGGAAGGCCCGGCACCCACGCCGCCCGTTGAGGAGCCGGTCGCGAAGGCGCCCGAACCCGCACCCCGGCCGCCGGTGGCGCCATCGCCGCGCCGCGCCACGCCGACGCCCGCGCCGACCCCGGCCCGCGCCGACCTGATGACCCGTCAGGAAATGCAGGCGAAGCTGCTGCGCGAGGCCGAGGAAGCCCGCATGGCGGCCATGGAGGAGGCGCGTCGCCGCGAGGAGGCCGAGCGTCAGGCTGCGAGCGAAGAAGAACGCCGCCGCGCCGAAGAAAATCGCAAGGCCGAAATCGAGGCGGAGCAGGCTGCCGAAGCAAAAGCGCAGGCTCCGACGGCATCGGAAACCGCTACGGAAGCGAAAGAGGCCGCTCAGGAACCGGTACAGGTGGAAACTCCCGCCGCCAGCGAGAAGGCTACGGCGAACAAAAGCGCGGCTGCGGCTCCTGCCGCTGCCACGGGCGCGACTGTTCCCCCGCCGCGCCGGTTTACTCCGGTTACGCCTGCCAAGCGGCCTGAACCGGCCAAGCCCGACAGGGCGAAGCGGAGCGATCAGGATCGTCGTCAGTCGGGCAAGCTGACCGTCAATCGTGCGCTGGCCGATGATGATAGCGCGCGGGCACGCAGCCTTGCCGCGCTGAAGCGTGCTCGTGAAAAGGAACGTCGCTCGCATATGGGCGGCATTCAGCAGCCGCGCGAAAAGCAGAGCCGCGATGTCGTCGTTCCCGATGCCATCACGGTGCAGGAACTGGCGAACCGCATGGCCGAAAAGGGCGCGGATCTCGTCAAGGCTCTGTTCAAGATGGGGGTGATGGTTACCGTCAATCAGACTATCGATCAGGATACCGCCGAGCTGCTCGTCGAAGAATTTGGTCATCGCATCCAGCGCGTGTCGGATTCGGACGTCGAAATCGATACCGAGGCGGATGTCGATGCACCCGAGACGTTGAAGCCCCGCGCGCCGGTGGTGACGATCATGGGGCATGTCGACCACGGAAAGACCTCATTGCTCGACGCATTGCGCGGCACCGATGTCGTCGCGGGCGAAGCGGGCGGCATTACCCAGCATATCGGCGCCTATCAGGTGAAGGCGAAGAGCGGGGATATCATCACTTTCCTCGATACGCCGGGCCATGAAGCCTTTACGGAAATGCGCGCACGCGGCGCCAATGTTACCGATATCGTCATATTGGTGGTTGCCGCCGATGATGGGCTGATGCCGCAGACGATCGAGGCGATCAACCATACCAAGGCGGCCGGCGTGCCGATGATCGTGGCGATCAACAAGTGCGACAAGCCCGATGCCAATCCGCAGAAGATCCGCGAGCGCCTGCTCGAACATGAGGTGATCGTCGAGGACATGGGCGGCGAGACGCAGGATGTCGAGGTGTCGGCGCTCAAGAAGACAGGTCTTGACGATCTGATCGAGAAGATCCTGCTTCAGGCCGAGTTGATGGAGCTGAAGGCCAACCCCGATCGTGCCGCCGAAGGTACGGTGATCGAGGCGCAACTCGACAAGGGGCGTGGTCCGGTGGCCACTATTCTTGTGCGTCGCGGCACGCTCAAGGTTGGGGACGTGTTCGTCGTCGGCGAATATTCGGGCAAGGTCCGCGCGATGGTCAATGACAAGGGCAAGAATGTGAAGGAAGCCGGGCCTTCGGTGCCGGTGGAGGTTCTTGGCCTTTCCGGCGTGCCGATGGCGGGCGATCAGCTCAGTGTTGTCGAAAATGAAGCACGCGCCCGCGAAGTGGCGACCTATCGTCAGGAACAGGCGACGAAGAAGCGGACCACGGCGGCGCCGACCAGCTTCGAGAACATGTTCTCGGCGTTGAGCACGACGCAGATCGAATATCCGATCGTCGTGAAGGCAGATGCGCAGGGCTCGGTCGAAGCGATCGTGAATTCGCTCAATCGTATTTCGACGGACGAGATCAAGGTACGGGTGCTCCATTCCGGTGCCGGTGCGATCACCGAGAGCGATGTGACCCTGGCGGCGGCCAGCGGCGCGCCGTTGATCGGTTTCAATGTTCGCCCCAACGCCAAGGCACGCCAGCTTGCCGAGCGGGACAAGGTTTCCTTGCGCTATTATGATGTGATCTACGACCTTCTCGAAGAAGTGAAGGGCGAGATGGCAGGGCAGCTCGCGCCCGAGCGTATCGAGACGGTGGTCGGTCGCGCCGAGGTCAAGGAAGTGTTCCCGGCGGGCAAGAAGGACAAGGCGGCGGGTCTGCTCGTTGTCGACGGTCTTATCCGCAAGGGCCTCAATGCGCGCCTCACTCGCGACGATGTCATCGTGTCGAAGACGGTCATCGCTTCGTTGCGCCGGTTCAAGGACGATGTCGCCGAAGTGCGCGCGGGTCTGGAATGCGGTGCGGTGCTGGAGGATACCAACGACATCAAGCCGGGCGATATGCTCGAACTGTTTGAGGTCGAGGAGCGCGAACGCACGCTTTGATATCTTGGAAAAATCCATCCCGTCATTGGGCGGGGTGGGTTTGGGAAAGGTGATGTAGGATGAGCGGGAATGAAGGTCCCTCCGTCCGGGTTCTCCGGGTCGGTGAGCAGGTGCGCCATGTGCTTGCCGATATCCTTCAGCGCGGCGATGTGCATGACGATGTGCTCGACCATCATATGGTGAGCGTGACCGAGGTACGGATGACGCCTGACCTGCGACATGCGACCGCCTATGTGAAACCGCTGCTGGGGCAGGACGAAGAGGTCGTGCTGAAGGCATTGCGCACCAATACCGCCTATCTCCAGCGCGAAGTGGCGAGGCGGGTGAAGCTCAAATATGCGGCGAAGATCAAGTTCATAGCCGATGAGAGTTTCGACGAGGGCAGCCAT
The DNA here is from genome assembly GCA_006226685.1 of Sphingomonadales bacterium. GTDB lineage: Bacteria > Pseudomonadota > Alphaproteobacteria > Sphingomonadales > Sphingomonadaceae > Sphingobium. The sequence continues at coordinate 65,610 of SBGG01000040.1, read as the reverse complement.
ATCGACGCATTGCTGCGTGATCCACGCGTGGCGCGCGATCTCGACCACGAGGAATGAGATGACGGTTCCGCCCCGTGCGGATGCAACGGCGCTTGGAACTCCGCTGTCCGATCAGGAGGTGCACCTTGTGCCTTTTGCCGAGGAACATGCCCGGCCGTTGCGCAGGGCTTGTGAGCAGGATCGGGCGATCTGGGAAATTTACCCGGTGAACATGCTGGCAGACGATGCCGAGGCTATGCTCAGGAGTTTTCACGGCGAGGAGGGCTGGATACGCTTTGCCGTGCTGAATGACGGGGAAGTGGTCGGTACCACCTGTTATATTCATCCCGATCCCGCTAACGGTACGGTCATGATCGGCGGAACCTATATCGCGCCGTCCGTGCGGGGCACCGGTTTCAACCGGCGGATGAAACATCTGATGATCGATCATGCGTTTGCCTGTGGCTTCTGGCGTATCGAATTCACCGTGGATATGCGCAACGGGCGGTCGCTGGCGGCGATGGAAAAGCTGGGGGCGGTGCGGGAAGGGGTGATGCGTCGTAATCGCGTGACCTGGACTGGTCATATACGGGATACCGCGCTGTTTTCGATATTGGCCGATGAATGGCAAACAATGCATTCTGGCGGGTAATAATTTCACCCGGATGTATTGACAATATTTAACCCGGATATAAATAGGCGCCGGGAGAATAAGCCATGACTGTTACAGCCTTTCTGAAAGATGAGATATTGCTGAGCGGCACGCGCGATCGTGTCGCCGAGGCGATCCGGGCGTTGCCGCCGCTCGCGCGCAGTTCCGATCTGCTGATGTTCGAGGATGATAGCGGCCGCCAGATCGACCTCGATCCGGAGGCCATGCCGGCCGCTCCGCGACGGCGAGGCCGCCCCGCACTGGGTGTCGAGGCGCGGGAGGTGACTTTGTTGCCGCGTCATTGGGAATGGCTGGCGGGGCAACCCGGCGGCGCATCGGTCACCTTGCGCAAGCTGGTAGAGCAGGCGCGTAAGGCGGGCCGTTCGGAACGGGACGCGAAGGACGCCGCCTTCCGCTTTCTGAATGTGATGGCGGGTGATCGCCCCCATTTCGAAGAAGCGGTTCGTGCGCTTTATGCGGGGGACCGCGTGCGGTTTATGGAACTGATGGCGCAGTGGCCGGTTGCCGTGCGTGACCATGCGCTGGGCCTGGCTTTTCCGACGGAGACTCCATGCACGGCTGGCTGATACTCGACAAACCCTATGGGCTGGGATCGACGCAGGCGGTGAGCGCGATCAAGCGTTGCCTGCGGGAAGCGGGTGTACCCAAGACGAAAATCGGTCATGGCGGCACGCTCGATCCGCTGGCAAACGGGGTGTTGCCGGTGGCGCTGGGCGAGGCGACCAAGCTGGCAGGGCGAATGCTCGATAGCGACAAAATCTATGATTTTACGCTGAAATTCGGGGAGCAGACCGATACGCTGGATGCCGAGGGGCAGGTGATCGCGACGAGCGATGTCCGCCCCGCACGAGAGGGGGTTGAGGCGGTGCTGGCGCGTTTTAGAGGCCCCATCGAGCAGATGCCGCCGGCCTTTTCGGCGCTGAAGGTCGACGGGCGGCGGGCCTATGATCTGGCGCGGGCAGGGGAGGACGTGGTCCTCAAATCCCGCGCGGTGACGATTCATATGCTGGACCTGGTCGCCTATGACGGTGAGAGCGCGACTTTCACCGCCGCCGTGTCCAAGGGCACCTATATCCGCAGCCTTGCCCGCGACATTGCGCTGGCGGCGGGAACGGTCGGCCATGTGACGATGCTGCGCCGGACGAAGGCGGGGCCGTTCACGCTGGAACAGGCGATTCCACTGGACAAATTGCAGGAAGCTGCTAGGGAGCGCGGCATCGGTCAGTATATGCTGCCGTTGACGGCGGGGCTGGACGACATCCCGGCTCTACCCGTCACTCCCGCCGAGGCAGGCGCGCTCCGTCAGGGGCGCGTGCTCGTCGGGAACCCCCGCAGGCAGGGCCTGATGCTGGCGATGGAGGGCGAAACGCCCGTCGCGCTGGTTGAAGGAACCGGACCGGAAATAAAGGTCGTGCGGGGTTTCAATCTCTAGTTCAGAAAGGAAGCCCGATGTCGATTACTGCTGAGCGCAAGGAAGCGCTGATCAAGGAACATGCCCGCGCCGAGGGCGATACCGGTTCGCCGGAAGTACAGGTTGCGATCCTCTCCGAGCGTATCGTGAACCTGACCGAGCATTTCAAAGGGCATCACAAGGATAATCACAGCCGCCGCGGCTTGTTGATGTTGGTCAACAAGCGCCGTTCGCTGCTCGATTATCTGAAGAAAAAGGATCAGGGCCGCTATGAGGCGCTGATCGCAAAGCTGGGCCTTCGTAAATAAGGTCGGCAAAGTGAAGCGGCCCCCTTCGGGGCCGTTTCGATTCAGAGGTCATGCAATCCGGCATGGTCCTGTCCAGGGGGCGAAAAGACTGCCTCCGTGCCGCTGCGGACCGGCCTTGTCCGCATCTGTAAGCCCCGCCGCGCAATAGGGCGCAGTGGGTGGAAGGAAAATCGATGTTCGATGTGAAGAAAGTGGAAATCGAGTGGGGCGGCAAGACGCTGACTCTCGAAACGGGCCGTGTCGCCCGTCAGGCCGATGGCGCGGTACTCGCGACCTATGGCGAAACGGTGGTGCTGTGCGCGGTCACGGCGGCCAAGTCGGTGAAGGAAGGGCAGGATTTCTTCCCGCTCACCGTTCACTATCAGGAAAAATATTCCGCTGCCGGTCGTATCCCCGGCGGCTTTTTCAAGCGTGAGCGCGGCGCGACGGAGAAGGAAACGCTGGTTTCCCGCCTGATCGATCGCCCGGTGCGCCCGCTGTTCCCCGAAGGTTTCTACAACGAAATCAACGTCATCGCCCAGGTGATGAGCTATGACGGCGAGACCGAGCCCGATATCGTCGCGATGGTGGCGGCCTCGGCCGCGCTTACCATTTCGGGCGTTCCGTTCATGGGGCCGATCGGCGCTGCGCGCGTCGGCTTCAAGGATGGCGAGTATCAGCTCAACCCGTCGCTTTCCGAAGCCGCCGAGGGCCGTCTCGACCTCGTCGTTGCCGCGACGCAGGATGCGGTGATGATGGTCGAGTCCGAGGCCAAGGAACTGACCGAGGATGAGATGCTGGGCGCGGTCATGTTCGCCCATGCCGAATCGAGGAAGGTGATCGACGCGATCATTGCGCTCGCCGAAAAGGCGGCGAAGGAACCGTGGGAAATCGACCTTTCCGACAATACGGCCGAGATGAAGGCCTATATCAAGTCGATGGTCGGCGACGATATCGCTGCGGCCTACAAACTGACCGACAAGCAGGCCCGTTCCAACGCGCTCAATTCCGCACGTGATCGCGTGAAGGCCCATTATGAAGGGCAGGGCGTCGATGGCCAGACGTTGATGACTGCGATCAAGATCACCAAGAAGCTGGAAGCGGAAATCGTCCGCACCGCGATCCTGAAGGATGGCCAGCGTATCGACGGCCGCACCACCACGCAGGTGCGCCCGATCGAATCGATGGTCGGCTTCCTGCCGCGTACCCATGGTTCGGCGCTGTTCACCCGTGGCGAGACGCAGGCGATCTGCACCACCACGCTGGGCACCAAGGATGCCGAGCAGATGATCGATGGTCTTGACGGTCTGCGTTATGAGAGCTTCATGCTCCATTACAACTTCCCGCCCTATTCGGTCGGTGAAGTGGGCCGTTTCGGTGCTCCGGGTCGCCGCGAAGTCGGCCATGGCAAGCTCGCCTGGCGCGCGCTGCATCCGGTGCTGCCGACCAAGGAAGAGTTCCCCTACACGATCCGCGTGCTCTCCGACATCACCGAGTCCAACGGCTCCTCGTCGATGGCGACGGTGTGCGGCGGCTGCCTCTCGATGCTGGATGCCGGCGTTCCGTTGAAGCGCCCGGTTTCGGGTATCGCTATGGGCCTGATCCTTGAAGGCAAGGACTTCACGGTACTCAGCGACATTCTCGGTGACGAGGATCATCTGGGCGATATGGATTTCAAGGTCGCGGGTACGGAAGAAGGCATCACCAGCCTTCAGATGGACATCAAGATCGCCGGTATCACCGAGGAAATCATGCGGCAGGCTCTCGCTCAGGCGAAGGAAGGCCGCGCGCATATTCTTGGCGAGATGAAGAAGGCGATCGGTGATGTGAGCGGTGAGCTTTCGGCCCACGCTCCGCGTATCGAGACGATGCAGATCGATAAGTCGAAGATCCGTGACGTTATCGGCACCGGCGGCAAGGTAATTCGCGAGATCGTCGCCGAAACCGGCGCGAAGGTCGATATCGATGATGATGGCGTCATCAAGATCAGCTCGTCCGACATCAACCAGATCGAGGCGGCCAAGGCCTGGATTCTCGGCATTGTCGAGGAACCGGAAGTTGGCAAGATCTATACCGGTAAGGTCGTGAACATCGTCGATTTTGGCGCGTTCGTGAACTTCATGGGCGGCCGTGACGGTCTCGTCCATGTGTCCGAGATGAAGAATGAGCGGGTCGAGAAGCCGACCGACGTCGTGTCCGAAGGGCAGGAGGTCAAGGTCAAGGTGCTCGAGATCGACGGTCGCGGCAAGGTTCGCCTGTCGATGCGCGTCGTCGATCAGGAAACCGGTGAGGAGCTGGAGGATACCCGTCCTCCGCGGGAATCGCGCGGCGACAAGGGTGATCGTGGTGACCGGGGCGACCGGGGTGGTCGCGGCGACCGGGGTGACCGTCGTCGTGGCGGTGGTCGCGGCGACCGTGATCGCGGACCGCGCAAGGAGCGTTCGGGCGATGACGATGGTGATGCGCCGGGCGGCCTGCCGGATTTCCTGACGCAGGATTGATCGCCTCCGGGCAAAGATAGTGAGGGAAGGGCCGTTCGGATTATTCCGGGCGGCCCTTTTCCTGTAATGATGTTACCGGGGCTTGTCCGGTTTTGTTCGGATCGGCGGCAGACTGCATGCTTCTGCCTTTCGGAGTGCCCGATGTGTCCATCGGGTTTGGAAATGTTCCGGCCATGCTGCGGTCGCTGTCCCCCATGTGCGGGACATGACGATTTTATGACCCGCCCTTATCTGCGCTGCTTCCTGAATATGTCTTCCCGGAGCCCACGAGGCGATGCGGCAAGGATCATCGGCAAGAAGCTGTGTCGCTTTCGGGTCGCGTGCCGATGATCCCCCCCCTCTTATGGTGATTAAATATCTGCGGCGCAGAAGGATGAGTTCGCTATCGGCGCACTTGCCCGACGGCCGTCGGATATCCAAGACCTGTGCCGATGAACCGAAACGGCGATTATCGCGCTCGTTGTTGGCCCGTTTCAACCGGCCGTGCTGTGCAGCGCGACAAGCTGCCTTTCCTTAGGGTCAGGACCCGTTATTGGCGCCGTTGAGGCGTCCAAATGGCGATCCTGACCCTAGCTCAACCTGCAATAGAAGCTGGCTTCAGATGGTGCTTGCCGCGAAAGTGTCGCAGGCGGCCGGATTGCCCGTATCCAGTCCCTTTTTCAGCCATCGCATACGCTGTTCGGAGGAGCCATGGGTGAACATGCTCTCGACCGGCGCACGTCCCGCCTGCTGCATCAGCGTATCATCGCCGATCGCATGGGCCGCGCGCATGCCTTCCTCCAGATCGCCTGGTTCCATCAAATTTTGGTCGCGGGCCGCCCAGACGCCGGCATAGCAATCCGCCTGCAACTCCATGCGGACCTGCAATGTATTGCCTTCGGCCTCGCTGGCACGCTGCTGCGCCTTGCGGACCTTGTCGGAGAGGCCGGTGACCGTCTGGATATGGTGGCCGACCTCATGGGCAATGATATAGCCGATCGGGAAATCACCCGGTGCGTTGAACCGGGTTTTCATTTCATTGAAAAAGTCGGTGTCGAGATAGATTTTCCGATCCGCCGGGCAGTAGAATGGTCCCATGGCCGATTGCGCCGCCCCACATCCCGACATGCCGTTGCGGCTGTAGAAGACCAGCGTGGGCGGTGGGTAGGTCTGGCCCTCCGCCGCGAAAATCTCCTGCCAGCGCCGCTCGGTCGATCCCAATACCTTGAGCGAGATGCGCTGAATATCGGTGAGCTCTGTCGATCCGGCAGGGCTCTGGCTTTGCTGGTGAGGAGTGACACCGCCATCCTGAAGCCCGGTGAGCGATCCCAGATTGAGCCCGCCGCCCATTACCGCCATCAGGATGAGGACGACGGCGATTCCGCCGCATCCGAATCTGGACCCGACGAGCGGCAGCAACATGCCGAGCAGATTGCCGCCGCCGAGGCCGCCGCCAATCCCGCCGGAACGACCGGTCTGAATCTCGTAATTGCTGCTTTCCTGTTCGTCGTCGAGGCGCATCGCTCCAATCCTTTCCGCGAATCTCTTAAGCGAGCAGGCGGGGCTTGACCAGAAAAAGGGCTGTAACTTTACCTTTGGCTATGGATCAAGGAGTGGAGAAGGCGTATATCGCACCGCACAATGGAACACTCACGGCACAGTTTTCGACGCCGCGCTAAGGCGCCTATGCCTCTTCCCGACCATGTCGTGCTTGTGTTGCAAGGCGGCGGCGCACTCGGTTCTTTTCAGGCTGGCGTCTATGAGCAGCTTGCCGCGCTCGATGTCGATATCGACTGGGTCGCGGGTATTTCGATCGGTGCGGTCAACGCCGCGATTATCGCCGGCAACCCCCCGGAGCAACGGCTGGCAAAGCTACGCGCCTTCTGGAACAAGGTCAGCGGCGGCATGCCCAATTTCTGGCTGCTGGAAAATGACCATATTCGTGAGGCGGCCCATCTCGCCGCCGCAAGTGTGGTCGCGGCTTTCGGCGTGCCGGGGTTTTTCCGTCCGCACAGCCTGCCCAATTTTCTGCAGCCGATGGGGACGAAGGAAGCGATCAGCCTGTATGATACGTCGCCGCTCGCCGAAACCCTCAACGACCTGATCGACTGGGATCTGTTGAATGACGGGCCGGTGCGGCTTTCGGTCGGAGCGGTCGATGTCGAGAGCGGCAATTTCGTTTATTTCGATACGCGCGGCCCCGGTGGCGAGCATCATCGCGATGGCCGGATCGATGTGCGTCATATCATGGCGTCGGGCGCGCTGCCGCCGGGCCTCCCGCCCATAGAAATAGACGGTCGCCATTATTGGGACGGCGGCATCGTCTCGAACACGCCGCTGGCCCATGTTGTCGATCATCAATGTGATGATGACATGCTGGTCTTTCAGGTCGATCTGTTCCCGGCGGAGGGGCCGATGCCGCGGGAGCTGACCGATGTCTGGTCACGGCAGAAGGATATTCAATATTCGAGCCGCACCCGGCATGTGACGGACAGCTATCTGCGCAGCCGTATGGAACATCATGCGATCCGGCGGGTGCTCGACAAGCTGCCGCCGGAGATGGCCGGCGACCCGGATGTCGTGCGTCTGCGTGGAATGATAAATGAAGGTGCGCTCAACATCGTTCACCTGATTTATCGCAGCCGCGCCTGGGAAAGCGGTGCGCGCGATTTCGAATTTTCACGCTCCACCATGCTCGATCACTGGATGCAGGGCATGGAAGCGGTGGACGGCGTGATGCACAAAGGCGACCTGATCGCCAGCAATATATTGGACGGATCGACCGCGACCTTCGATCTCGATCGGCCAGACCATCTCAAGGAGAAGAAAGCATGACCCAAGTCCAAAGCCTTGCAGGCAAGACAGCGCTCATCACCGGCTCGACCTCCGGCATCGGCCTTGCTTATGCGAAGACGCTGGCCGAGGCAGGGGCGAATGTCGTCATCAACGGTTTCGGCGACAAGGATGCGATCGAGCAGGAGCGTCAGGGGCTGGAGGCAGCGAGCGGCGCAAAAGCAATTTATCTGGGGCATGACCTGACAAAGGTCGAAGAGATCGAAGCGATGATGAATGAGGCCGCCAGTGTTTTCGGCGGCGTTGATATTCTCATCAATAATGCGGGGATGCAGCATGTGGCTCCGGTCGAGGAATTCCCGCTCGACAAGTGGAATCTCATCATCGCGCTCAACCTGAACAGTGCATTCCATACCACGCGGCTGGCTGTCCCCTATATGAAGGGAAAGAAATGGGGCCGGATCATCCAGACCGCCTCGGCTCACTCGCTGATCGCTTCGCCGTTCAAGAGCGCCTATGTCACCGCGAAACACGGCATTGCCGGGTTCACCAAGACGATCGCGCTGGAACTGGCGACCTTCGGCGTGACCGCCAACTGTATTTCGCCCGGCTATGTCTGGACCCCGCTGGTCGAAAAGCAGATCCCGGACACGATGAAGGCGCGCAACATGACGCGCGAGCAGGTGATGAACGATGTGCTGCTCGCCGGGCAACCGACCAAGCAGTTCGTTACCGTGGAGCAGGTTGCGGCGGTCGCGCTGTTCCTGTGCGGAGATGCGGCGGCCAACATCACCGGGAGCAATATCTCGGTTGACGGGGGCTGGACCGCGCAGTGATGGGCGAGGAGAGCGCGGCCGGTCCGGATGAATAGCCCGGCGGGCGCCCTCCATGTCGAAAGGCGTCGTGCGGTGGAAACCCGATCCTTGTCCTGATCGGGTTTTGACCCTAGAGGGCCTGTATATCGGTCTTTAAGCGCGCATTGGGCGCGGTGATTCGGGAGGCGAATTTGGGTCAGGTTGATTTTGCGGCGATGCGCGAGGCCATGGTGCTGAGCCAGCTTCGGACCAGCGATGTCAATGATGGTGCCGTGATTGCCGCTATGTCGAGCGTGCCGCGCGAGGATTTCCTGCCTGAAGACCGGCGCGCATCCGCTTATATCGATCGCCCGGTTCCGCTTGGCAACGGCCGTTCGATCAATCCGCCGCTGGCCACCGGGCGCCTGCTGACCATCGCCGAGATCGGCGAAGGCGACAAGGTGCTGTTGCTGGGCGATGCGACCGGTTATAGCGCCGCGCTGCTCGATACGATGGGCGTGGATGTGACGGTCGTCAGCGAGGATGAGCGTCCCGAGGCCCTGCAGGAAGGCGTGACCTGGGTGCAGGGCAAGGGAGTCGAGGGCTATGCGGCAGGTGCGCCCTATGATGCGATTGTCATCGATGGCGTCGTGCCGGAATTTCCGGCGGCGCTGACAGCCCAGCTCACCGAAGGCGGCCATGTTGCCATGGGTCTGGTGGAGCGCGGCGTCACCCGGCTGGTATCTGGGCGCAAGGTGAATGATGTGATCGGTTTTGCGAGCCTTGCCGATATGGAAATGGCCGAAGTGCCGGGTTTCGAAGTGAAGCGTCCCGAATTCCAGTTCTGACCCGGTTTTTTCGGGCCTGATCCGGTCGCCCGCACGGTGATCGGGTTAACCGAATTGCTTCAACTTGACACACTATGATAAACTGCCATTGTGCGCGGCCACATAATGGGGTGGGCCGAGAGACAGGTGGGCTATCGATGGGCGACATGAGCAAGGAACCGTCCATGGAGGAGATATTGTCCTCCATCAAACGCATAATAGCTGAAGATGCGGAAAATGCCGATCCGCAGGGAGGGCGAAAAGCGCGCTATCGCCGCGAATCGGATCGTGAATCGCATCGCAAGGCCGTGGTGGCGAGCATGGCGGGCGTGACCGAAGATGTTTCGCCTTCCTATGTCGATGAGGTTCTGGAACTGACCGATGAAATGCCGAAGGTCGGCAAGGGGGACGAGATCGATCCCATGGAAGACGATCCTGAAATCGAACCGGTCCATCAGGAGCAGGCAACGACTCGAGCGGTCAAAGCCCCGGTATCGCTGGATGCTGCGGCCGAGGGCCCCATCGTTTCGGTGGAAAGTGAAATTGCGGCGCGGTCTTCGCTCGCGGCGCTGTCTTCGATGATCGTTTCGCCCTCCACGCCCGGCGACCATACGCTGGAAGGGCTGGTGCGGGAAATGCTGAAGCCGATGTTGAAGCAATGGCTGGACGCCAATCTGCCGACGCTGGTTGAAGGCATGGTGGCGAAGGAAATTGCGCGGATTACCGGCCGCTCGCTCTGAGGCTGAACAGGTTCCGCTAACGGCTTGAACGGGGCAGCATCGCTTGCCCCGTTTTGCGTTTTCCGCCTCTTGTCCGATCCGCTGCTGTCCAGTGTCCGTCGGGCGGGATTTCTCTCGTCCTACAATGTTCCATTTCGCTCTAAATCCCGTTAAGGCCCGCGCCATGACCGAACTTGCCAAGACATTCGATCCCGCGTCCATAGAGGCGCGCTGGTACAAGCATTGGGAAGAGGGTGGCCTGTTCCGCCCCGAACGCCCCGCTGCCGCGCCGTTCACCATCGTCAACCCGCCGCCTAACGTCACCGGCTCGCTGCATATCGGCCATGCGCTCGACAATACGCTGCAGGACATCATGATCCGTTATGAGCGGCTGCGCGGCAAGGATGCGCTGTGGGTCGTGGGCACCGACCATGCGGGCATCGCCACGCAGATGGTGGTCGAGCGGCAGATGAATGCGCGCGGCGAGAAGCGTACCGACTATTCGCGCGACCAGTTCGTCGAAAAAGTCTGGGAATGGAAGGCGGAGAGCGGCGGCACGATTACCGGCCAGCTTCGTCGCCTCGGCTGCTCGATGGACTGGAGCCGTGAGCAGTTCACCATGGACCCGCATTTCACCCGGGCGGTCGTCAAGGTGTTCGTGGACCTTTACAATAAAGGGCTGCTCTATCGCGACAAGCGGCTGGTGAACTGGGATCCCGGCCTCAAGACCGCGATTTCCGACCTTGAGGTCGAAACGCGGGAGGTTCTCGGCAAATTCTGGCATTTCCGTTACCCGCTCGCCGATGGGGTAACGCTGGATGACGGGCGCGATCATATCGTCGTCGCGACCACCCGGCCGGAAACGATGCTCGCCGACATGGCGGTTGCGGTGAATGGCGAGGATGAACGCTATAAGAGCGTGATCGGCAAGGAGGTTGTCCTGCCGATTACCGGGCGCCGGATCAGGATCGTTGCCGACGATCATGCCGACCCGGAACTGGGGTCGGGCGCGGTGAAGATCACGCCGGGGCATGACTTCAACGATTTCGAGGTCGGCAAGCGAGCGGGCATTGCCCCCGCGCAGATGTTGAACATGCTCGATGCCGATGCGCATGTCTGCCAGACGGCGGATGGGCTGGTTCCCGAGGCTTATATCGGTCTCGACCGGTTCGATGCGCGCCGCAAAGTGGTGGCTGCGCTCGATGAACTGGGGCTGCTCGTGACCTTTGCCGACAAGGAAGGGAATGAGAAAGAGGCTGAGGATCGCGTGATCCAGACGCCCTATGGCGATCGTTCCGGCGTGGTGATCGAACCCTGGCTGACCGACCAATGGTATGTCGATGCCGCGACGCTGGCGAAACCGGCGATCGAGTCGGTGAAGAGCGGCGCGATCGAGATCGTCCCCAAGAGCTGGGAAAAAACCTATTTCAACTGGATGGACAATATCCAGCCCTGGTGCGTTTCCCGTCAGCTCTGGTGGGGGCATCGGATACCGGCATGGTATGATGAGGATGGTGCTGTCTATGTCGCCGAGGATGAGGCTGCGGCGCAGGCGCTGGCGGGCAACAAGGCGCTGACCCGCGACAGCGACGTGCTCGACACATGGTTCTCCTCCGCGCTGTGGCCGTTCGCGACGCTCGGCTGGCCGGAAAAGACCGATCTGCTGGCCAAGCATTATCCCAATGACCTGCTGATTTCCGGTTTCGACATATTGTTCTTCTGGGATGCGCGCATGGCGATGCAGGGGATCGAGTTCATGGGCGAGGTGCCGTGGAAACGGCTCTATCTCCATGGCCTTGTCCGCGCCGCCGACGGGCAGAAAATGTCCAAGTCCAAGGGCAATGTGGTCGATCCGCTCGGCCTCATTGACCGCTATGGCGCGGATGCGCTGCGCTTCTTCATGGCGGCGATGGAAAGTCAGGGCCGCGACGTGAAGATGGATGAGAAGCGCGTCGAGGGCTATCGCAATTTCGCGACCAAGCTGTGGAACGCGACCCGTTTCGCCATGTCCAACGGCATCGGCGCGAGCGCATCGGTCGAAGCCCCGGCGGCGACTCAGCCGGTTAATGCGTGGATCATCGGCGAGGTGGTCGAAACCGTCGCCGCGCTCGACAAGGCGCTGGCCGAACTGCGGTTCGATGCAGCCGCGAATGCGATCTATCATTTCGTCTGGGATCAGTTCTGCGACTGGTATCTGGAACTGATCAAGGGATCGATCGATGAGGAGACGAAGGCGGTTGCGGGCTGGGTGCTCGACCAGATTCTCGTCATGCTCCACCCGTTCATGCCGTTCATCACCGAGGAATTGTGGCATGCGCTCGGCGAGCGTCCTTATGACCTGATCGTCGCGCAATGGCCGAACCCGAATGCGGTGGTGGACGCCGAGGCGAAGGCGGAGGTCGACTGGCTGATCCGGCTGGTGAGCGAAGTGCGCGCGGCGCGGGCCGAACTCAACATCACCCCCGGCGCGAAGCTGACCGCCCATGTGCAGGACGCCGGGGAGGCGACCCGTACGCGGCTGGAGCGGCAGAAAGCATCGGCCTCGCGCCTGGCGCGGATAGACAGCTGGTCGTTCGATCCGGCTCCGGCGGGCGGTTCGGCGCAGGTCGTGGTCGATGAGGCGACGTTCGTGCTGCCGCTGGAAGGCGTGATCGACATTGCCGCCGAAAAGGCGCGTCTGGCCAAGGCGCTGGAAGGGGTCGCGAAGGAAGCGAAATCGCTGGCGGGGCGGCTCGCCAATCCGAGCTTCGTCGAAAAGGCGAAGCCCGAGGCGGTCGAGAAGGCGCGGGCCGACCATGCCGAAAAGTCGGCGGAGGCGGAACGGTTGCAGGCGGCGCTGGTCCGTTTGGGTTAAATGTTCTGGCCGCCTGCGGCGTCGGCATCCTGCTCATGGTGGTTTTGCGCTTCCGGCGCCTGACTTTCCTGAGCAGGCTGCGTTTCGGTGCGCGTGGCGCCGTTTTTCTCGACTCGAAATGCCCCGAGGCGCATGTGTCTCTACGATGAGCGAAGGTGGAAGCGGGCGGTACGCCCGGCGTTCATTGTCCTTCCGAGTCTGTTTTTGGCGCTACAGGCTTTCCATGTACATGGCGCTTCCCCACGCTTCCGGTGCTCAGGTACAAGAAGTACGCTGCGCGCCGGTTCACGGAAAATCACCATTTTCGGCTCGCCATCATCTGAATGTCGATCCGTCCTAATAATTGGAGGGCGGATCGCTGGCAGGGAAGGATTCATCGACCTGTTCGTCGACCTTGTCCCATGGCTGCCCGTCGGAATCGCGCTGTTCTTCAGGCCCCGCATTTCGCATCACGCCGGAGGAATAGACCGGGGCGGCGGTTTCCTCCTTCGCGGTGGAGCAGCCGCCGCCTTTACGCAGCAACGCATAAAGCGTCGCGCCGACCCCGGCGAGTAATCCGATGCGTGTGAGCAAACTCATTTTAGCCTCCTTGTCAGGCTGAAGAGGACAGAAAATCGATTATCCCGCGTGCTTGAGCGAGATGGTTTTGTGAAAACCCATTTCGCGCGGGGCTTCGGCCTTGCCGGTCATCATGCGGAACAGTCCCTCAATGCTGTTGTCGGGTTTCCAGATTTCGGCATCGTCCAGATCGAACCGCATCACCAGCAGGTTGGGATCATCCCGGCCTTTATCATACCAGGCCTCCAGCGTGGGCGTCCAGTATCGGCTGATGACTGCCGGGTCGCTTTCCTCGACCAGCGTGCCAGCGATGCAGCAGAACAGGCTGTGATCCCGCGCGACGAACTGGGCCATGGCCGGGCCGCCCGGCGCGATGCGATTGTCCCGGCTGGTATAGAACCAGAAAGCACCATGGGCATTGGGATCGACCTGAGCGATCAGCGGTTCGGCATGATCGTTGCCGGCATTTCGCTTCACCATCAGGAACGGGCTTTCGGCCATGCTGTTCCACAGCAGTGCGCGAATATCCTCAGTCATTATCTTCTCCTTATCCGAACAACGCATGTGGCGATGATTATATCCGGAGGAAAGGGGAAAAAGAGGTGATTTGGCTTCAGGAAAAGAGGCGGTGCGGGTCATGGGCGACCAGCATGGCGTCGGGCCGGGCAAGGGCGATGAGCGTCAGGCCATGCGCTTTCGCCCGTTCGATCGCGAGGCTGGATGGCGCGGAAATCGTTACCAGCAACGGGCATCGGGCAAGGATGGTTTTCTCCACCAGCTCATAGGAGCAGCGCGCCGTCAGCAGGAAGAAGCCACCGCGGGTATCCTGCCCAGCGCGGGCGAGCGCTCCTGTCAGCTTGTCGAGCGCATTGTGGCGGCCAATATCCTCGCGCGCGGCCCATATGGCGCCATCGGGCGCGCAAAAGGCGGCGGCATGGACGGCCCCCGTCGCGCGGGAAAGCGGTTGATGATCGGCCAGCGCATCGAGCGCGGCAAACAGCGCGGCGGCGGTCGCGGCGGGGCGGGCATCGATCATCGGCAGCGGCCGCATCACCTGCTCCAGATTTTCAAGACCGCACAGGCCGCAACTTCCCTCACTCACCCGCATTCGGGCGCGGTCCATCACCTTTTCGATCCGCTCGGGGGCCAGCGTCACGTGCGCAACCCAGCCGAGCTCTATTTCCGCTATCTCCATCGCCACAATATCGGCGGGGGATCGGATCACCTCTTCGGACAGGCTGAAGCCCGTGACAAAATCCTCCAGATCAGTGGGGCTCGCCATCATCACCGCATAGGCGATGCCGTTATATTCGATCGAAACGGGGGCTTCGATCGCAATGGGGCGCTCAATCCGTTCTGCTGCGGTCTGCGGGGTGAGGCGAGTCAGTGCATAGATATGACTGGCGGAGGAGGCAGCTATGCTCATGCGCCGGCGATCTGCCGGACGGCCTCCGTCGCCACGGGGCCAAGGCCGTCGCCCCGATAGGCGGTGATCGCGCTCTTCATGCGTGGGTCCCAATAGAGGCGGATATGTTCGGCCGTGGCGGCGGCGGGATCATCCTCATGGCCCAGATTTGTGGCGATCTGGTTCGCCATGCGGATCAGCGTTTCGGTGGTGTCGCCCGTCATTCCGCCGCCTCATGGTGAAGCACACGGCGGGATTGCCGCGCCTGCTCCTGATAATCGCGCTGCCAGCCGGTCGGGCCGTTGGAGGCGCTCACCTGAACCGCCGTCACCTTATATTCGGGGCAGTTGGTTGCCCAGTCCGAATAATCGGTGGTGACGACATTGGCCTGCGTATCCGGGTGGTGGAAGGTGGTGTAGACGACGCCGGGTGCGACCCGGTCCGTCACCAGCGCGCGTAGCGTGGTTTCGCCCGCGCGGCTGGCAAGCTTCACCCAGTCACCGGTCTTGAGGCCGCGATCCTCCGCATCGGCGGGGTGGATTTCGAGCCGGTCCTCGCCATGCCATTCGCTGTTCGCGGTGCGGCGGGTCTGCGCGCCGACATTATACTGGCTGAGGATGCGGCCGGTGGTGAGCAGCAGCGGGAAGCGCGGCCCGGTCTTTTCGTCGGTCGGTACATAGTCGGTGACGACGAACTTGCCCTTACCCCTTACAAAGCCATCGACATGCATGATGGGCGAACCATCGGGGTGCGCGGCGTTGATCGGCCACTGGAGCGACCCTTCCTGTTCCAGCCGGTCATAGGTCACGCCTGCAAAGCTGGGCGTCAGCCGGGCGATCTCGTCCATGATTTCGGACGGGTGCGTGTAGCTCCAGCCCAGCCCCAACGCATTGGCCAGCGCCTGCGTCACTTCCCAATCCTGCATCCCATGACCGTGGGCACCGCCATTTTGCGGCGTCATCACCTTGCGGACGAGCTGAATGCGCCGCTCGGCATTGGTGAAGGTGCCATCCTTTTCGAGGAAGGTCGATCCGGGCAGGAAAACATGGGCGTAATTGGCGGTTTCGTTGAGAAACAGGTCGTGGACGATCACGCAATCCATCGCCGCGAGGCCCGCCGCGACATGGTGGGTATTGGGGTCGGACTGGAGAATATCCTCGCCCTGAATATAAATGCCCTTGAACGTGCCATCGACAGCGGCATCGAGCATGTTGGGAATGCGCAGCCCCGGCTCGGCATCGAGCGTGACGCCCCAGTCCGCCTCGAACAGGGCGCGGGTTTCGGCATCCGATATATGGCGATAGCCGGAAAGTTCGTGCGGAAAACTGCCCATGTCGCAGGCGCCCTGCACATTATTCTGGCCGCGCAGCGGGTTCACGCCGACGCCGCGCCGCCCGATATTGCCGGTGGCCATCGCCAGATTGGCAATCGCCATCACGGTCGAGCTGCCCTGACTATGTTCGGTGACGCCGAGACCATAATAGATGGCGGCGTTTATCCTGCGCCTCTGCGAAACATCGCTACGGCGGTCGTCGCCGGTCGCGTAAAGCCGGGCTGCGGCGCGGACGGTTGCGGCCGGGACCTGCGTCACCGCCTGAAGCGTTTCCGGGCTGTTGGTCGGCAGCGAGACGAAGTCCGCCCAGTGGCGATATTCATCCCAGTCGCAGCGTTCGCGGATGAAGGCCTCATCGGCCAGCCCCTCAGTCACGATCACATGCGCCATGGCGGTCAGCACCGCGACATTGGTGCCGGGACGCAGCGCCAGATGGTGATCGGCCTCGATATGGGGGGAACGGACGAGATCGGTGCGGCGCGGGTCGATGACGATCAGCTTCGCCGCCGGGCGGCCATCGATACCGCGCAGGCGGCGCTTCATATGGCTGCCGAATACCGGGTGGGCGTCGGTCGGGTTGGCGCCGATGATGAGAATCACGTCGCTTTCGTCCACGCTATCGAAATCCTGCGTGCCCGCCGATGTGCCGAAGGTGGTCTTGAGGCCATAGCCGGTCGGCGAGTGACAGACGCGGGCGCAGGTGTCGACATTATTGCTGCCGAAACCGGCGCGCACCAACTTCTGCACGAGGAAGGTTTCCTCATTGGTGCAGCGGGATGAGGTAATGCCGCCCAGCGCCGACGGGCCATGGGTTTCGGCGATGGCGTTGATCCGGCTCGCGGCGAAATCGAGCGCCTCTTTCCAGCCCACCTCGCGCCAGGGCTGGTCGATGCTGTCGCGGATCATCGGCGTGGTGATGCGCTCGGCATGATTGGCATAGCCCCAGGCGAAACGACCCTTGATGCAGCTATGGCCGTGATTGGCTTTGCCGTCCTTCCACGGCACCATACGGACAAGTTGCTCCCCCCGCATTTCCGCGCGGAAGGTGCAGCCGACGCCGCAATAGGCGCAGGTCGTGACGATGCTGCGGTCCGGCGTGCCGATTTCCACGACCTTTTTCTCGACCAGCGTCGCGGTCGGGCAGGCCTGAACGCACGCGCCGCAGGATACGCATTCGGAGGCCATGAAATCATCGGAGGCAAGGCCCGCGCTGATCTTCGACCCGAAACCCCGGCTTTCGACCGTCAGGGCCAGCGTGCCCTGCACTTCGTCGCAGGCGCGCACGCAGCGGGAGCAGACGATGCATTTGGAAGGATCGAAATCGAAATAGGGGTTGGACTGGTCCTTCGCCTGTCCCAAATGGGTGGCGGCGACCGGATAGCGTACCTCGCGCAGGCCGACGGCGCCGGCCTGATCCTGAAGTTCGCAATCGCCATTGGCGGCGCAGGTCAGGCAATCGAGCGGATGGTCGGAGATATAAAGCTCCATCACGCCCTTGCGCAGCTTTTGCAGGCGAGGGGTCTGGGTGTGCACCACCATGTCGGGTTCGACCGGCGTGGTGCAACTGGCGGGCGTGCCCCGCCGCCCGTCAATCTCGACAAGGCAGAGGCGGCAGGAACCGAAGCTTTCAAGGCTGTCGGTCGCGCACAGCTTCGGGATCGATGTGTCGATTTCGGCGGCGGCGCGCATCACGCTGGTTCCGGCCGGAACGGTGACCGGGCGTCCGTCGATGGTCAGTGTCACCTGCGCAGTCGAGCGGCTTTCGGGCGTGCCGAAATCGGTTTGCGGCTGATAGGTCATTCGGCGACCTCCATGGCTTTTTCGCCTGAAACGGATCGGGAGTCGAAATCGCCCCGGAAATGCCGGATCGCGCTCATCACCGGATAGGGGGTGAAGCCACCCAGCGCGCAGAGCGAGCCATATTTCATCGTGTCGGACAGATCCTCGATCAGCAGCATGTTGGTTTCGACATCGCGCCCGGCGAGGATTTCGTCCATCACCTCTACCCCGCGCGTGCTGCCAAGGCGGCAGGGCGTGCATTTGCCGCAACTTTCTTCCGCGCAGAATTCAAGGGCGAAGCGCGCCATTTGCGCCATGTCGACCCTGTCGTCGAACACGGTGATGCCCGCATGGCCGATCAGCGCATCGGCATGGGCGAAGCTTTCATAATCGAACGCCATGTCGAATTGTTCGACCGGGATATAGGCGCCGAGCGGCCCGCCAACCTGTACCGCGCGAACCGGGCGCCCCGAAGCCGTGCCGCCGCCGATCTCGTTCACCAGTTCGCCCAGCGTGATGCCGAAGGCAACCTCGAACAGGCCGCCATGTTTCACATTGCCGGCAAGCTGGATCGGCATGGTGCCATGGGAACGGCCCATGCCATAGGCGGCATAGGCTTCACCGCCATGGGCGATAATCCACGGCACGGCGGCGAGGGTCAGCACATTGTTGATGACCGTTGGTTTGCCGAACAGGCCTTTGAGCGCAGGCAATGGCGGCTTGGCGCGGACTTCCCCGCGACGCCCCTCAAGGCTGTTGAGGAGGGAGGTTTCCTCGCCGCAGACATAGGCCCCGGCTCCGGCGCGGATTTCGATTTCGAACGGGGCGATGATCGCGGCGCATCGTTCCGCCGCCGCGCGCATTTTTGCGATCGCATGGGGATATTCGCTGCGGATGTAGACATAGCCCTTGCTCGCACCGACCGCATGGCCAGCAATCGCCATGCCCTCGATCAGCATATAGGGGTCGCCCTCCATCACCATGCGGTCGGCGAAGGTGCCGCTATCGCCTTCATCGGCGTTGCAGACGATATATTTGCGGTCGGCCTTCGCCAATCGCACCGTATCCCATTTGATGCCTGCCGGAAAACCGGCGCCGCCGCGTCCGCGCAGACCGGATAGCTTCATCTGGTCGATCACCGCCTCGGGCCGCATCGCGCGAGCCTTGGTCAGACCTTCCCAACCGCCGGCCGCGGCATAATCATCGAGGCTGAGCGGGCGGGTCTTCCCGGCGCGGGCGAAGGTCAGCCGTTGCTGGCGCGCAAGAAAGGGGTGCTCTTCGATCCGGCCGATCGACGGTGCTGAACCGTCGAGGATCGCGGGAATATCGGCAGGGGCCGCTTTGGCATATCCGATGCCGTCGCGTTCAACCAGCGGTTCCAGCCAGTGCAGGCCCCAGCTCGATACGCGTTCGACATGGGCACCCGCCTGCTCGAAAGCGCGGGCGAGCGTATCAGCGCCGCAGGCGAGGGCGGCCGCATCATCGGCAATGCGGATAAGGGGCTGTTCTGCGCTCATGCCATTGCTCCGATCAGCGCGGCAAGCCGTTCGGCATCGAGCCGGGCATGGACGCTGTCCCCGACCATTGCCGAAGGGCCGATGGAGCAGAGGCCCAGACAATAGACCGTCTCTATCGAAACCTTGCCTGCCGCCACTGTCATGGCCGCATTGACCAGATGCTCGACGCCGCGCGCCTTGCAGGCCTCTGCGCGGCATAGTCTGAGCACTGGCCGCTCCTCCGGTTGCTTGCGGAAATCATGGTAGAAGCTGACGACGCCATGGATTTCGGCGCGGGTGAGGTTGAGAAGGACCGCGATTTCACGCACCGCCTCTTCACTCACATGGCCATATTCGGCCTGAATATCGTGCAGTATCGGCAGCAACGCGCCGCGTGCCGGTTCGTCCTCCCGCCTGTGCTGTGCGGCGCTTTGCGCGATATACTCTCCCAATACCGGTTTCATCGATTTATCCTGCACAATGAAGGCGGGATAATGCGCCGGGCAGGCTGCCGGGTCAAATCGAACCGCGTCATGGTTGATAGATATTCTCTATCAGGAGAGGGCGCGAGCTGCCTCTATCGCGGCATGGGCCAGCGGGGTAAGCGGTGAGCGATCAAGCAGGACGAGGCCGAGGTGACTGGCGGGTAAGGCCGGTTCGAGTGAGAGTGTCCGCGCCCAGTCGAGATCGGGAAACAGGCGGGCATAGCTGTCGGGAAGGATCGTTGCGAACGGTCCAGCCTGCACCATCGAAAACAACGTCACATAGGAATCGGCGGTCACGCGCGGGTGCAGCGCAATGCCATGTTCGGCCATCCGCGCATCCAATATACGCCGGTTCTGCATCCCCTGATGCAGCAGGCACAGCGGCAGTTCCGCCGCGTCGGCAAGGGAGAGGGTGTCTCGTGCTCGCAGCGGTCCGTCGGCACGGGTCAGCAGGCAATAGCGTTCCTCCCAGAGCGGAACGGTCAGCACATTGGCGGGCGGTTCATGGTCCAGATAGGTAAGGCCGCCGTCAATCTCATAGTCGGCGAGCGCCCGGACAATCTCTCGCGAGGTGAGGGAGAGGACCGAAAGCGCAAGGCCCGGCCTCGCCGTCAGCAACGCCTCGGCGATATGTCCGCTATAGGGCAGGGCGGCAGGGATCGCGCCGAGCCGGAACTGGCCGCTAACATCGCCCTGCGTCGCGGCGATCGCGCTGGTCATCCCTTCCTGTGCGGCGACCAGTTGCCGCGCCCAGGGGAGCAGGGCTTCCCCTTCCGGTGTCAGGCTGATGAAGCGACGGTCGCGCAGGATCAGCCGCTTGCCCAATTGCCGCTCCAGCGCGCTGATGCCTGCCGAGAGCGTCGGCTGGGTGACGCCGCAGCTTTCGGCCGCACGGGCGAAATGGCGTTCGCGAACCAGGGCGAGAAAATAGCGGACGAGACGGACCTGCACGGCTTATTCCCAGTTACTTCGGCTGCTCTTCCTGCGGTCCCGGTCGATTGCCATGATGATGCCGATGCACAGCATCACCGTCAGCATAGAGGACCCGCCATAGGACATGAAGGGCAGCGGAATGCCCACCACCGGGGCAAGGCCCATCACCATCATCAGGTTGATCGCGACATAGAAGAAGATGGTCGTGGTGAGGCCCGCCGCGACGAGCCGGGAAAAACGATCCTGCGCGCGGATCGACACTCTTATGCCCCAGCGGAACAGCATCAGGAACGCGAAGATCAGCGATATGCCGCCGACCATGCCCCATTCTTCCGCCATGGTGGCGAAGACGAAATCGGTATGGCCTTCCGGAAGATAATCGAGATGGCTCTGCGTGCCCTGAAGGAACCCCTTGCCCCACAGACCGCCCGACCCGATGGCGATTTTCGACTGGCTGATATGATAGCCCGCGCCCAGCGGATCGCTTTCGGGGTTGAGGAAGATCAGCACGCGTTTTTGCTGATAATCGTGAAGGAAGCTGAAGGCGATCGGGATGGCGGCACCCCCGATCAATCCCGCGCCGATGAACAGGCGCAGGGGCAGGCCGGCAAGGAACATCACGGTGACGCCCCCCGCCGCGATCATCGTCGCCGTGCCGAGATCGGGTTGCAGGATCACCAGCGACCAGGGCAGGCCGATCAGCACCAGCGCGGGCCATATCGCGTTCCATCGGCGAATTTCGCTGACCGGCAGGCGGGAGTAGAAACGGGCGACCGCAAGGACGATCACCGGTTTCATGAATTCCGATGGCTGAAGCTGCATGAAACCGAGGTTGATCCAGCGCTGGCTGCCGCCTGCGACGCCGCCGATCAGTTCGACCAGCACCAGCGCGATCAGGATCGCGCCATAGGCGGGCAGGGACCAGGTGGCGAATAGGGAAACCGGGAAGCGCGAGAGGACGAGCGCCATCACCGAAAATATGACGAAACGGATAAGTTGATTAAAGGCCCAGGGGGTCATGCTGCCGCTTGCCGCACTGTACAGTACGACGATGCCGAACGTGGCGATCGCGGTGATGAGCAGCATCAGCTTCCACGGAAGTTGCGCGATAGGGGCGGGGACGATACTCATTCCGCGACATCCCCTGTTCCGTTGGCGGCCCCGCCCGCAGCATCGTCCGGCGGCGTGTCGGAGTTTGCCGTTATATTGCCGGTAGCGGCATTGCTGGCATTGCTGGCATTGTCGGCCGGGGGAGGCGCTTCGGCCAGTCCTTTCGAAACGCGAAAGGCGGCCATTTGCGTTTTCAGCCGCGCCTCCGGCGAGCCGCCCCATCCGGCCTCATATTTTTCCAGCCGTTCCATCGCTTTCACCGGATCATAAAGATAGCTGATGACATCGCTGGAAATCATCGGCGCGTCTTCGATCCGGTTAATATGGCCGCCATGTTCGATGATCGTTGCGATCGCATAGCGTGGATTGTCATAGGGCGCGAAACCCTGAAACAATGCATGGTCGCGCAGTTTGAACGGAAGCGAGGCATTGCCGCGCACGCCGCCGCGCCGTTCGGCCATGGTGATGCGCCGCACCTGTGCGGTGCCGGTCTTGCCCGCCATCAATATGTCGGGAATCGGCAGGCGTGCCGCGCCGCCGGTGCCGCCGCCGTTCACCACGTCGCGCATCGCCTCATGGATCACGTCGAGATGGTCCTGTGCCACGCCGAGCGTGGCCGGGGCAGGGCGTTTCGGATCGAACAACAGGGTGGGCATCAGCATCTTGCCCGATGCGATACGCGCCGCCATCACCGCCATCTGGGTCGGGTTGACCAGCATATAGCCCTGTCCGATGGTGGCGTTCACCGTATCGTAAATCTGCCAGTCCTTGCCATATTTCTTCAGCTTCCATGCCGCGTCGGGCACGGTGCCATAGCTCTGGCTGGGATAGGGTAACGGGAATTTCTGACCCAGCCCGAGGCGGCGCGCCATGTCGGCGATCACCTGCATGCCGAGACGCTGCGCGATCACATAAAAATAGATGTCGCAACTCTGGGCGATGCCCCGGCGCATGTCGACCGCACCATGGCCGCCGCGTTTCCAGCAGTGGAAGAGGCCGTTACCGACCCGGATCGCGCCGCCGCAATGAACGGTGTCATGCGGGCTGAGCCCGGCCTCCAGAAAGGATAGCGCGGCCATTGGCTTTACCGTGGAGCCGGGCGGGTAAAGGCCTTGCAGAGTCTTGTTGCGCAGCGGGACATGATCGTCCTGGCTGAGCATGTCCCATTCAAGATGGCTGATCCCATCGGAGAAGCTGTTGGGATCGAAGCTCGGCATCGATGCCATCGCCAGCAGGTCGCCGGTCTGGCAGTCCATCACCACCACCGATCCGCTCTGCGTGCCCAACCGCCGCCCGGCATAATCCTGCAGCCCCGCGTCGATGCTGAGCCGGATGGTCTTGCCGGGCGTGTCGGGGCGCGTCGTCAATTCCCGCACGATCTTGCCGCGCGCCGTTACCTCGACCCGCTTGGCCCCGGGCTTTCCGGTAAGCTGGTTTTCGAAGGCGCGTTCCAGCCCGTCCTTGCCGATCTTGAACCCCGGCGTGATGAGCAGTGGATCGCGGCGTTCCTCATAATCCTTGGCCGAGGCGACACCGACATAGCCGAGCAGATGACCGACCGTCGGACCGGCGGGATAGTCCCGCGAAAAACCCTGAGCGGGGGCTACACCGGGCAGGTCGGGAAGCCGGACGGACACGGCCGCGAACTGGTCATAGCTCAGCTTGTCGGAGACCTGTACCGGCTGGAAACCGGCAGCCTTGTCGAGATCTTCGCGGATGCGTTCGACATCTTCCGGCTCCAGCGCCAGCAAGCGGGCCAGCGTGTCGATCACCGCCTCCTTGTTCTTCAGGCGATCGGGAATGATATCGACGCGGAAATCGGTGCGATTTTTCGCCAGTGGCTTGCCGTGCCGGTCGATGATCCAGCCGCGGCGAGGCGGCACCAGGGTGAGGTTGACCCGGTTGCTTTCCGAAGCGAGCACATATTTTTCGTTCTCGGCGACGCTGATCCACGCCATCCTCCCGGCGAGCAGCGCACCGATTCCGCCCTGAAACGCGCCCAATACCATCGCGCGGCGCGTGAAGGTAAAGGACAGGCTGGCTTCGGTAACATGTTTGGGGGTCAGTTTCGGAAATTTCATGCCATCATGCGCCATCGGTCCACAGCGGCGATGATGCGCACAATAAGCGGATAGAGCAATGCAGACCAGAGCAATTGCGGAAGGACGAGAAGCAGCGGTGTCTTGCTGCCCGATGCCCATGTGATGAGAAGGCTTCCACCCAGAAACAGGGCGCAGGCGAGGATCGCGATCAGCCAGTCATGCCAGTAATCGCGCCAGAACAGGCGGGAATCTGCCATTTCGATCAGCATCATTACCAGCGACCAGAGCAATATGGCGGTGCCGAAGGGGTGGCCGCTCATCAGGTCGTCAAAGGCGCCTAGCGGCGCGCCGATCCATAGCGGCCATATTTCATGATGCAGCAATCGCCAGCCGATCAGGATGAGGAGGCCGAACGGCGGCAGGGTCGGCGATTGGGAGATGATGGGCAACAGGGCCGGGATGGTCGATCCCGCCATCACGCATATTATAGGGGTTGCCTGCACGCGCCAGCGCGATGGCGTGCGCCCGAGGCGCGGAACCGGGCCGTTCATCGGTTCTCCGGTCATTGGCCTTGCTTCTCGCCATTGTCGCCTTCCTCCGGCGCGCCAGGCGGCGGCGGGATATTGGCGTCATAGGGGCGTTCGATCATTACCGCCTCCACCCGGGCCGGGCTGGCGAGCGGTACGCCAATCGCCGTGCCGTTCCGCAGGGCGACGACGACGGCGACGGGGATATTGGGGCTGTAAAGGCCGCCGGTCCCCGTCGTGACCATGATGTCACCCGGATGAAAGGGGTTGGCGCCGGCGCTGAGCGGCCTGATTTCGATCGTGCCGTCATCGCGTCCGGTCGAAATGCCCCCCGCATTGTCGCTTGCGCGGCGTACCGGAACGATATTCTGGCTGTCGGTCAGCAGCAGCACGTCCGCGCTGTTGGGGCCGACAAGAAGGACACGGCCGATCAGCCCTTCGGGCGCGCGGACCGGCATGCCGGTCGCGACCCCCTGCAGGCTGCCCGCGTTGATCCGCGCGATCCGGCGGCTGATAGTCGAGGAGGAACTGATGAGGCGTGCCGTCGCGACTTCGGCATCCGTCGATTCGGTGAGCTTCAGCAGCTTCTTGAGGCGGATATTTTCCTGCTCTATCGCCTGCGCCTCGATCACGCGCACCCGGTTCGCCTCAACCTGACGGCGCAGCGCCGCATTTTGCGATCCGGCGTTGATATAGGCGACGAAATGCTCGTCGATCGATCCGATACCGCTCACCATCGAACTGAGCGTCGCGGCAACCGGTCGGGTGGTCTCGCTCGCCGCCGCGCGCAGCACTGCAAAGCCCGCCGGATCCGCCTTCGCCAGCAACAAGGCGAGCAGACCGGTAACGGCCCCGGCAATGGCGATCACATAGCTGACGAACAGGCTATATTGTGCCCGTCGATTGATTCCGGGACGGCGACTGGAGGATCGCGCCATCGCAGAAGCTCTCCTTCATCGGCGTTACGCCGTTTGCAGAACACCACGGAAAATCGGATCTTCCAGCGCCCGGCCGGTTCCGATGGCAACGCAGGTCAGCGGATCTTCGGCCACGGTTACCGGCAGGCCGGTTTCGTCGCGCAGCTCATCATCCAGCCCCTTGAGCAGCGCACCGCCGCCGGTCAGCACAATACCCTGATCGACAATGTCGGCGGCCAGTTCAGGCGCGGTATTCTCCAGCGCGATGCGAACACCCTCGACGATGGTGCTGATCGGTTCGGCAAGCGCCTCGGCGATCTGGGCCTGATTGATGCTGATTTCCTTGGGAACGCCGTTCACAAGGTCGCGGCCCTTGATATGGATGGTCGCGCCGATACCGTCTTCGGGTGGCTGGGCGACGCCATATTCCTTCTTGATACGCTCGGCCGTGGCTTCGCCGATCAGCAGGTTGTGATGGCGGCGGACGAAGGAGACGATCGCTTCGTCCATCTTGTCGCCGCCGACGCGGACCGAGGTGGTATAGGCAAGGCCGCGCAGCGAGAGGACCGCGACCTCGGTCGTGCCGCCGCCAATATCGACGACCATCGACCCGATCGGCTCGGTCACCGGCATGTCGGCGCCGATCGCGGCGGCCATCGGTTCATCGATCAGGTAAACCTGGCTGGCGCCCGCATTGCTGGCGGCATCGCGAATAGCGCGGCGTTCCACCGAGGTGGAGCCGGAGGGAACGCAAACGACGATTTCGGGGAAACGCCACGGACGGGATTTGCCGCCATGCACCTTGGTGATGAAGTGCTTGATCATCTGCTCGGCGACATCGATGTCGGCGATCACGCCGTCGCGCATCGGGCGGATCGCCTCGATCGAGGCGGGGGTCTTGCCCATCATAAGCTTGGCGTCGTCGCCGACCGCCTTCACCCGCTTGACGCCGTTCAGCGTTTCGACCGCCACGACCGACGGTTCGTTGAGAACGATGCCGCGACCGCGCACATAGACGACGGTGTTCGCCGTGCCGAGGTCAATCGCCATGTCCTGCGATGAGAATTTGAACATACGTGAAAAGACCGACATGCCATATCCCGTTTCATGACTCCCGGCATACGGGAGCGAGCGTGTTCGAAAGCTGCATTCCTGTGGTCACCGAACGGACAATCGGGTTCGCGGAAAAAAATTGTCCGGTCGCGGCTCGCGGAAAGCGACCGCTTGGGCTAGTCAGGTGCATATGTCAATACGCCGTCTGCCCGAACATCTTATCAACCGCATCGCCGCCGGTGAAGTGGTGGAAAGACCCGCCAGTGCCCTCAAGGAACTGGTCGAAAACGCCATCGATGCCGGGGCGGAAAGGATCACCATCCGGCTGGCGAGCGGCGGTCTCGACCGAATCGAGGTGATTGACGACGGGTGCGGCATGGTGCCCGACGAAATGGCGCTTGCGCTTGAACGTCATGCGACATCGAAGCTGCCCGATGAGCGGATCGAGGCGGTCGAAACGCTCGGCTTTCGCGGCGAGGCGTTGCCCTCTATCGCCAGCGTTGCGCGGTTGACGATGGAAAGCCGCGTGCGGGGCGGTGACGGATGGCGCCGGGTGGTCGATAATGGCCGGGTTGAGGGCGAGGGGCCGCACGCGATGCCGCCGGGCACCAGCATCCGGGTCGAGAATCTGTTCGGGCGCGTGCCCGCGCGCCGCAAGTTCCTGCGCAGCCCCCGGTCGGAATATGCGGCCGCGCTCGATGTGGTGCGGCGGCTAGCGATGGCCCATCCCGAAATCGCTTTCACGCTGGAGCATGACGGGCGGCGCACGCTCGGCCTTCAGGGAGGGGAAGGGCGGGAGGAACGCGTCGCCGCGCTGATCGACCGGGCGCTGGCCGACAATCATGTGATCGTGTCGCTGGAACGGGAGGGATTGCGCCTTGCCGGGGTCGCGAGCCTGCCGACTTTCAACCGCGGCGTGGCCGATCATTTCTACCTGTTCGTCAATGGTCGTCCTGTGCGGGACCGGTTGCTGGTGGGGGCGGTCCGCGCCGCCTATGCGGACCTGCTGGCGCGCGACCGGCATCCGGTGCTGGCTTTGTTCCTCGAAGTGCCGCCGGGCGAGGTCGATGTGAATGTCCACCCGGCCAAGACGGAGGTGCGCTTCCGCGATCCGGCACTGGTTCGGGGCATGTTGGTGAACGGGCTTCGTCGTGCGCTTGACGATGCCGGTTTTCGTTCGGCTCAGCGGCCAGATGCCGCCTCTATGGGGGCATGGCGGACGGAGCCCATGGCTCCTCCCATTTCGCCCACGCCGATCGGCCGGACGCCGATTTTCGATTTTGTGCCGGGCGTGCAGGGGAATGTGGACGGCGAGGCAAGGGCCGGCCTATCCAATCCGGCGGCATGGCCGGCGGTGAGCGATGCCACGCGGACTTTCCATTCCGCTCCGGCGGCCGGTCCTATTGCTTCGGCAGAAGGAATGCCTTCTCTGGTCCCCGCGGCGCGGGCGGAGGTTGCCTATCAGGCACCTCCCGAAGTTGCGCATTTTCCCCTGGGGGTTGCGCGCGGACAGGTGGCAAAAACCTATATTGTCGCCGAGGCGGAAGACGGCCTTGTCATCGTCGATCAACATGCCGCGCATGAGCGATTGGTACTGGAGCGGATGCGTCGAGGGCTGGACGGGGCGGGGGTCGCCTCTCAGGCCTTGCTGCTGCCGGTGGTGGTGGAACTGGATGAACCGGCCTGCGATCGTCTGGAGACGCGTATCGGGGAGTTGCGCGAATTCGGGCTGGAGCTGGAGCGTTTCGGCCCGTCGGCGATGTTGGTGCGGGCTACTCCGGCTTTATTGGGTAATGGCGATGCAGAGGGGTTGGTCCGCGATCTCGCCGACGATCTGGCCGAGGCGGACGAGGCCTTGTCGCTGAAAGAACGGCTGGATCATGTCGCCGCCACCATGGCCTGTCACGGTTCGGTGCGCGCCGGACGGGTGCTTTCGGTAGCGGAAATGAATGCGTTGCTGCGCGAGATGGAGGTGACCCCGCATAGCGGCCAGTGCAACCATGGCAGGCCAACCTGGGTGAAGCTGGCCCATGGCGACATAGAAAAGTTGTTCGGGCGCAAATGAGCGGTGGATTGAACCGCTAAGTTCAGCGAAGCTTCATCCTGCGCAGGGCAACAAGCGCGCATGGCCGTTCGTTTCCCTCCTCTGTTTGCCGCCCTCGTGCTCATTCTGTGCGCCTGCTCGCAGGAATCCGCCATTCAGGCGGATGAGAACAGCGCAGCCAATGAGGCGATGGAAGTCGGCGACGTGGTGCAGAACTCGGTCGTCAATGCGCTGGGCGATGCGCGCAATGCTGTGGATGCGGTTACCGGAACCGGTGCGGATGTCGAGGCGGCTCTCGTTGCCGAGCAGCCTCCGGGCTGGGGCAGCGATGCGGATGCTTTTATCGGCAAGGATATTGCACTTGATCCGATTGCCGGGGCGGGCACATTGCACCGGTCCGGCGAAATGGGATGCGGGTTCATCCCCTCTTCCGCGTCCGCGCCTGTTCTGGTGGCCAAGGCCGATGTCGATCCCGGTGCCCATGCCATTGCGGTGATCGCGAATGGGGGCGTGAGAGAGCGGCTGGCCAGTGCCGCCGCCGGTGGATTTGGCGCGCTTGCCGGGGGCACGAGCCTTGTCGGCAAAGGGGTGACGGTTGATATCAGCCTCACCAGCCGGGTATCGCTGACGCCGGTGGGGCAGCAATCCTCTTACCCTGCCAGCCTGACGGTGACTGTCGGCAAGGAGCGGCAACGTATTTATGCGGGACGCTGGATTTGCGGCCTGCAGGGCTAGGGCGGATCGACATTGCCCTCCGGTCGCCTTCGGCCCCAGCCCTGGCGGCCTGCAAATGGCGCTTTCGCGCGCTTCCGGTGCTCACGTACTTTGAGTACGCTTCGCTCCGGATCACGCAAAATCACCATTTTCGGCTCGTCATCTTCTGAATGTCGATCCGCCCTAGGACGGGCCATAATTGCCTGCGGTGAAAAGCTCCGATCCCCTCCGAAACCACTTCCAGCGTGTGCGGCACGGGGCCGCGGACGATCAGTCCTGATCGGAGGCTGTGCGGCGTTGCATCATGCCGATGGAAATCTGGGTCATCACGGCCTCCCCATGCTGGTTCAGCGTGGTCCAGCGCGCGCGCACCACGCCCCGATCCGGCTTGCTGCGTGACGGGATTTTTTCCAGCAACTCGACTTCGACGCTCAATATATCACCCGGATAGACAGGTTTCAGCCAGCGCAGTTCATCAGTGCCGATGCCTCCAAGGCTGCCCTTGTCATATCCATTGGCCTTCCAGTGATCGACGACCATGCGCATGGTCGCGGCCGCCGTTTGCCAGCCGCTTGCGGCGACCCGCCCGAACAGGGACTGGGCCGCCGCTGCATCCGACAAGTGGAAAGGCTGAGGATCATAATCGCGGGCGAAGGCGATTATCTCCTCCCGCTTCATCTCATACCGGCCGAAGCGTTCGACCGTACCCACCACCAGATCGTCGAATGTGCGTATCATGCTGTTCCTATCGCCCGAGGGAAAGCCGCGTAAAAAGCGTATATCCCCATGGGCTCTGGCCATAGACGGCGTCAAGAGCGTCCGGCTTGATATAACCGGAGACGCTGCCGCCCAGCGTCAGATAGACGGGGCCGCCGCCGATCGGCGTGTTCCAGGCATAACCGCCTTCCAGCTTTGAAATCCGGAAGGCCCGGTCGTGCAGCGGGTCTTCATGATCCGGAAACAGCTCTGCATTGGCGACATTTTCGAACCGTGCGAACAGGCCGTGCCGGGGCGTAAGGTCATATTGCGCCTCGGCGAGCCATGCGGTCAGTGTGCTGCCCGGGGCCCGGTTCTTGGCGGAAAAGGCGGCCATGGCCGATAATTTTCCGTCCGCATAATGGACGCTGGCCGTGGTGCGATGCTCATTCTCGCTTGCATGGGTCGCCTCGGGCTGTTTCAGAAAGCCATGGCTGACCTGCGCCGACCAGTGGGGCGCCGGATTCCAGCTTGCACGGACGGACCAGCTATCGAGTTTCGGCGTTTCTATGCCCCAGCGTTCTTCATCGGGTTCCGCGCCCCGGAAGGCGGAGGCTTCCAGTTGCCAGTGCGGCGCGCTGATGCCCGCTGTCACCACGCCATAGGTGATGTGGGTGCTGTCGAACCAGTGGTGGCTGATCGGCGGTTCGGGGTTGTCGCGGGCGGAACCGCGCATCATGAACACCGAGGGACCAAGAGCCGGTTCGCCGACCGGGCCGCCATAGACGAACAGCGCGGTGCCGGGGGCGACATCGACATCCAGCCGCGCCGCCAGTTCCATGAACAGGTCGTGCGGATGCTGGCGATCGACCAGCGGTTGCCCATGAGCCGTTTCTCCGGTCGCGAACAGCGCCGGATAGCCTTTCGCATCCATTAGCGGTTCGAGCGACATCATGGATTTGAGGGTGAAGCGCGCGCCGCCCATATCCTTTTGCGCACTCAGCATCGTCATCGACGTGACATAGGCCATGTCGTCGCCGCGCGGCCCGCTATAGTTGCTGTAGCTCGCCCGGACCCAGCCATGGGCCATCAGCATCCAGCCGTCACCGGGCATCAGGTGCAGGCCGTGCATCCCGCCTTCCGCCCCAGGCAGGCGCGACGTGCCGGAGCCGGTGGCCCAGATAGGGGTATCTCCTTTCATGACCATCGCATGGGAGGAAGAATCATGCATTGGCGAGTTGGGAGAGAGGGCGTGATTGTTGTGATCGGCACCGGTGTCCTTAGGCATCATGCCGGGCATTTCCATGCCCTCATGGTGCATGTCATGATCGTGATCCTGCGCCCATAAGGTAGGGCTCACGCTGCCTGCGAGCAGGCTCGCAAGCGTGGTAATAATGATCTTCATCTATTTGATTTCCTTGTCTGAAAAAACCGTATGTCGGATTTTCAGGCAAGCAGGCGGGGAGGGGGTGGCTCCGGCGGACCGGATGCGCGGGCAAGGCCGTCAATCCCGGTCAGCGGACGGATCGGCGATCCGCCATATATCGGTTCCCGTTCGGGCCGGTACGTGGTGCGGGCAATCGGCGCGATGCAACCGATGCAGTCATGATGAGGGGAGGCCGGGCTGGCCGGAGCATTAGGCGCCTCATCATGGTGCATGGCATGATGGGCCTGTGCTTTCGTCGGGGCCGGCGCGGGATCGCATCCGGCGGCGGCCGTCATCGCCGGAAGAGCGAGGCAGGCGAGCAACAGCGAAAGGAGCAGGCGGGGCAGCATAGGTACAGCTTATGCCATTGCCCCAGCCGGCAGGGAAGAGCGTTCAGTCATAGCTTACCGGCATAGCTTTCCGACGGTTGCCCGGCGCGGCGGGCCATGGTGCGGCCCATGGATCGCATGGAGGTAAGCATCGAAGTGGCGAGGTCCGGGTCGGTCGCCGCGATATCCTCGGCGGCGCGTTCCATGCAGGCCATCCACTGATCGGCGGTTTGCGTGTCTATCCCTTTCATCGCGGCATGCGCCGACATGATGCAGGCGCCCGGATTCTTGTCGAACCAGTCGCGCGGGCCGCCCATCCAGGCGACGAGGAAATCGGTCAGCTTTTCCTTCATTTCGCCAAGATCGGGGCCATGGATGGCGCGTAGTTCGGCAAAGGCCGGGTCGCGGTCCATCAGGTCGTAAAAGCGCATGACCAGCCCGGCCACCGGTTCACGCCCGCCGATGCGTTCGAAGGGCGTGGTCGGTTGCTTTGGCAGGGTTTGCGGGCGCAGGCTCATCTGATCCTCATTTCCGCCGATGCGGTGACGCGTGTCTCAGCTATGCAGGAAGTGCATGACATCGCCATCCTGCACGACATAGGCCTTGCCTTCCGCACGCAGCTTACCCGCCTCGCGCGCCTTGGCCTCGCCGCCCAGCGTGACATAATCGTCATAGGCGACGGTTTCGGCGCGGATGAACCCCTTTTCGAAATCGCTGTGGATTTCGCCTGCCGCTTGCGGGGCATGGGCGCCTTTGTGAACGGTCCAGGCACGGGCCTCTTTCGGGCCGACGGTGAAGAAAGTGATGAGGTGCAGCAGTTCATAACCTGCGCGGATCACGCGGGCGAGGCCGGTTTCGTGCAGGCCGAGTTCGGAGAGGAATTCAAGCCGTTCCTCCGCTTCCATGCCGACCAGATCGGCCTCGATCGCCGCCGAAACGACGACGGCCTGCGCGCCTTCGGCCGCTGCCTTTTCGAACACACGGGCCGAAAAATCATTGCCGGTCGCGGCATTTTCTTCCTCGACATTGCAGACATAGAGGACAGGCTTGGACGTCAGCAACTGCGCCTGTTTGAAGACGCGGGCTTCCTCCTCATCGGCTGGAACGACCAGCCGGGCGGGCTTGCCGTCGCGCAGCAGGTCCAGCGCCCGACCCAGAACCGAGGCGACCAGCTTGCTTTCCTTGTCGCCCTGTGCGGCCTTTTTCTGGGCCGCCGGAACCCGTTTTTCGAGGGATTCCAGGTCGGATAGCATCAGTTCGGTTTCGACCGTTTCGGCGTCGGCGATCGGATCGACGCGATTGTCGACATGCTGGATGTCGTCATTCTCGAAACAGCGCAGCACATGGACGATAGCATCCACCTCGCGGATATTGCCGAGAAACTGGTTGCCCAGCCCTTCGCCCTTGGACGCGCCACGCACCAGACCGGCAATGTCGACGAAAGCGAGCTGGGTCGGGATGATCTTCTGGCTCCCCGCAGCCTCGGCCAGCTTGTCGAGCCGGGGATCGGGCACCGCAACATTGCCGACATTCGGTTCGATCGTGCAGAAGGGATAATTGGCCGCCTGAGCCGCCTGCGTTTCCGTGAGCGCATTGAACAGCGTGGACTTGCCGACATTGGGCAGGCCGACGATACCGCATTTGAAACCCATGATCGTCCCTTGTACTCTCTGTAAATGTCGTGATTGCGCGCGCGATAGCGCGTCGTCCGCCTTTTGGCTAGAGCATGCGCCCGGACCAGGCCGAATGAACGTGCGGAAGGGCACCAGAGTGCGCTACGGCGCCTTATTCTGCCAGCCGCATCGCCACATCGTTCATGAAGCGGGCGTCGTCGCCCTTGGCGAGCCATTCCGCCTCCGCGCCGACGGCGCCGAGCATGTCGGTCAGCGCGTCTGTTTCGCTCTTGTGAAAATTGGAGAGGACATGGCCATGTACCCGGTCCTTGTGCCCCGGATGGCCGATGCCGAGGCGCACGCGGCGAAAATCCGGGCCGATATGCTTGTCGGTGGAGCGCAGGCCATTATGCCCCGCAGTGCCGCCGCCGCGTTTCACCTTCACCTTCATCGGCGCAAGGTCGAGTTCGTCGTGAAAGACGGTCACATCCTCTGGCGCCAGCTTGTAGAAATCCACGGCGGCACGGATTGAGCGGCCGCTTTCGTTCATGAAGGTCGCGGGTTTCAGCAGCAGAATCTTTTCAGGGCCGATCCGCCCCTCGGCGGTCCAGCCCTGAAACTGCTTCTTCCATGACGAGAAGCGATACATGTCGGCGATCAGGTCAACCGCCATGAAGCCGACATTATGCCGGTGAAGCGCATATTCCGATCCGGGATTGCCGAGGCCAACCCAGAGTTGCATCTGCGCTTCTCCGATTCCGCAGGAGTGCGGAGAAGGGGATTATTCCCCTTCGCCCTCACCTTCGGCCTTGGTGGTGTCGCCTTCTTCGCTCTTCAGCGAGGACGGGGCCACGACGGTCGCGATCGTGAAATCGCGATCGGTGATCGCGCTCGCCGCGCCCTTGGGCAGAGCGACATGGCTGATGTGGATCGAATCGCCGACATCGAAGCCCGACAGGTCGATGGTGACATCGTCCGGGATCATGGCCGCGTCGCAGATCAGTTCCAGTTCGTGACGCACGACGTTGAGCACACCGCCGCGCTTCAGGCCGGGCGACTGCTCTTCATTGGCGAACACGACCGGCACGTTCACATGCACCGAGGCATGTTCGGAAACGCGCAGGAAGTCGGCGTGGAGCGGGCGATCGGTGACCGGGTGGAACTCGACATCCTTGGGCAGGGTGCGGACTGCCTTGCCGTTCACCTCGACCATGATGACCGAGTTGAAGAAATGGCCGGTGCCCAGCAGCTTGTTGAGGAGCTTTTCCTCGACATGGACCAGGGTCGGTTCTTCGTTATTCCCGTAAATGACGGCGGGTACGCGGCCTTCGCGGCGCAGAGCGCGGGAGGCTCCCTTGCCAGCCCGATCGCGTACCTCGGCCGACAGCGTAAGCTGATCGCTCATTGCATGTCTCCAAGTAAGATTGAGATGTTTCTTTCCCGCCACGCCTCCAGGGATGACCATGACGGAAGGCGCGCCTTTAACAGAAACAGGCGGGAAAGCAAGGCAAAGAAGGAAAAAGAGGCGCTCTGGCCTATTTCGCGGCTTCTCTGGTCAGCACCCGCGTCACGGTGAAATGCCGTTGGCCGAGCAGGTCGATCACGCTGCCCTTGCCCGCCAGATGGCCCGCGCCCACGGCGATGAACAGCGTTCCGGGCTGGTCCATGCGTTTCGCGATCCAGTCGGTCCAGTTCGCATTGCGGTCGAACAGCAGGCGCTGCGCCAGTTCCGGCGTTGCTTCCATCGAGGCGTTGAGCTGTTCTGCAAGGGCTTCGGGTTTGCCGTCGAGCCAGCTGCGAATCAGCGTGTCGAATTCCTTTTCCACATCGGGCAGTTCGGAAACGGTGGTATTGAGATAGGCGATCTGCACCTTGTCGGGCAGGTTGTCGAAATAACCGAGCTGCTGTTCGGTGGTTTCGAGGCCGATTATCGGCTTGCCTGCGTCCTGCGCCGCGCGTGTCAGGGTTTTTTCGACCCCGATATTCTGATCATAGCCGAGTCGCACCAGCGGCGCGACCGATAGGCTGATCGCTGCCATCCACGGATCGAGTCGTTCCATCGCGGCGGCGGGAATATTATTGTCGGCCAGCGCCTTCAGATAACGCTGTTTTTCCGCGGGGGCGAGGCGTTCGCTCAGCGGCGGCCCGTCCATATTGATCGCCAGCTTACCGACAAGCGCGGCCATTTCGGCAGGATCGCTTTCCACCACCTCCATCACCAGTTCGTCGGACCGGTCGAAGGCCGCGCGAATCCGGTCATCGAACCAGACGGTTTCCGGCTTCAGCATATGCACGGTGCCGAACAGGTAGATGGTGGTGTCGGCATCTTTCAGTTCCCACAGGGCGGGAGAGCCCGTAAGGGCGACAGGGGCGGTCGATGCCGTCGGGGTGGAGGGAGCCGACGCCTCGCTTTGTTGCGGAGAGCCGCAGGCCGCGAGCATCAGCGCGAAGGCGCCGCCGAGTCCCGCCGCTGTCCGGGCCCATGATTTCCATCCGCGCGAGTCCCGCGCCTGTTTGTTCGTGCTTTGCATGGCGGGTTCATGGCTGGAGAATCGCAAAGAGGCAAGATAGCGGGCAACGGAGTACTGCGCGGGTGGCTAATTACTTGACCGCGGCACCCTCCATGCGCCAAGGCGTGGCCGCGAAAATTCCAGCTATTGGGGCGATGAAGGGCGATTATGGCCGATCCGGCGCAGAGTTTGAGCTTTCAGGATCTTATCCTGACGCTGCACGACTATTGGGGTAAGCAGGGCTGCGTGATCCTGCAACCGCTGGACATGGAGGTCGGCGCGGGCACATTTCACCCCGCGACGACGCTGCGCAGCCTCGGGCCGGAGCCGTGGAACTGCGCCTATGTGCAGCCCAGCCGTCGACCGACCGACGGCCGTTATGGCGAAAATCCCAACCGGCTTCAGCATTATTACCAATATCAGGTCATCATGAAGCCGAGCCCGTCCAACCTTCAGGAGCTGTATCTCGGCAGCCTGGAGGCGATCGGCATCGATCCGCTGGTGCATGATATTCGTTTCGTCGAGGACGACTGGGAAAGCCCGACTCTGGGTGCCTGGGGCCTTGGCTGGGAAGTATGGTGCGACGGTATGGAGGTGACGCAGTTCACCTATTTTCAGCAGATGGGCGGGTTCGATTGCAAGCCGGTGGCGGGCGAACTGACCTATGGGCTCGAACGGCTCGCTATGTATATTCAGGGCGTCGATCGCTATCACGACCTGCGTTTCAACGATGCGGTGGGGGATCGCCCGGCCGTTACCTATGGCGATGTATTCCTCGCCAATGAGCAGCAGATGTCGAAATGGAATTTCGAGATCGCCGATACCGAAAAGCTGTTCCGCTGGTTCAGGGATTGCGAGGCGGAATGCAAGGCCAGCATCGAAGGCGGTGTCCCGCTCGCCGCCTATGAACAGGCGATCAAGGCCAGCCATGTCTTCAACCTGTTGCAGGCGCGCGGCGTGATTTCGGTGCAGGAACGCGCCAGCTATATGGGCCGCGTCCGTGACCTCGCGCGGGGAAGCTGCGAGGCCTATATCGAAAAGAACAAGGCGGGCTGGGAAGCGAAATTCCCGGGATGGAGTCTCTGATGGCCGATTTCCTTCTCGAACTGTGCTGCGAGGAAATTCCGGCGCGCATGCAGGCAAAGGCGTCCGAGGATCTGGCGCGCCTTTTTTCCGGGAAACTGGCCGAGGCCGGGTTGAAAGCGGAAAAGCTGACCAGCTATGTGACGCCACGCCGTCTTGCCCTGATCGCCCATGGCCTGCCGCTTCAGACCGAGGCGGTGAGCGAGGAGTATAAGGGGCCACGCACCAGCGCGCCCGCTCAGGCGCTGGAAGGGTTTCTTCGCAAGACGGGCCTGACGCAGGACCAGCTTGAGGATCGTGATGGCGTTTGGTTCGCCGTCGTCGAAAAGCCGGGCCGCGCGACCAGCGATGTGCTGGCCGAGGCCGTGCCGGCGATCATCCGCGCCTTCCCCTGGCCCAAGTCGATGCGCTGGGGCAAGGCCAGCATCTCCACCGAGTCGCTGCGCTGGGTAAGGCCGTTGCAGGGGATCGTCGCGATCCTGGGCACGGATCTGGTCGCGATGGAGGTGGAAGGCATTCGCTCGGGCTTTGTCACCGTTGGTCATCGCTTCCACCATCCCGGCGAAGTCACCATCACCTCCGCCGCCGATTATGCGGAAAAGCTGCGCGCGGCCCATGTGATCGTCGATCAGGCGGAGCGTCAGGCGATTGTTGAGACGCGGGCGAAGGCTCTGGCCGCAGAGGCGGGTTATGAGCTGATCGAGGACGGGGGGCTGGTCGCGGAAAACGCCGGGCTGACCGAATGGCCGGTGCCGTTGCTGGGGCAGTTCGACCCCGAATTTCTTCAGGTTCCGCCTGAAGTCATTCAACTAACCCTCCGGATCAACCAGAAATATTTCGTGCTGCGCGATAAAAGCGGCAAGCTGGCCCCGGCCTTTATCTGCACCGCCAATATCGTCGCTAAAGATGGCGGCGCGGCGATTGTCGCGGGTAATGGCAAGGTGCTGGCCGCGCGGCTTTCCGATGCGCGCTTCTTCTGGGAACAGGATAAGAAAATCCCGCTGGCCGAGCAGGCGAAGAAGCTGGAGCGCATCACCTTTCATGAAAAGCTCGGCACCGTCGCCGACAAGGTGGAGCGGGTGGCGAAGCTGGCCGAATGGCTGGCGAGCGAAGGGATTGTTCCCGGTTGCGACCCGGCGCTCGCGCGGCAGGCGGCGGAACTGTGCAAGGCCGATCTCGTCACCGAGATGGTCGGCGAGTTCCCCGAATTGCAGGGCCTGATGGGCGGCTATTACGCCCGCGAGGAAGGCTTGCCGGAGGCGGTGGCCGACGCGATTCGCGATCATTACAAGCCGGTCGGGCAGGGCGATGATGTGCCCGCTGCGCCGGTGACGGTGGCCGTGGCGCTGGCGGATCGGCTAGACAACCTCACCCGATTTTTCCTTATCGATGAAGCTCCGACGGGTTCTAAAGATCCCTTCGCACTGCGTCGGGCAGCTTTAGGAGTGATCTCAATAATCGTACAAAATCGTCTCCGCTTTCGAATGGAGCAAGTGTTTTTGGCGGCTTGTGATGACGATTTGGACGAATTTGGAGCGGTCTTTTATGATCGTATCGAAGAGAAATTGGCAGCTTTCTTTGCTGACCGCCTGAAGGTTCAGCAGAAGGAAGCCGGTGTCCGCCACGACCTGATCGACGCGGTGTTTGCACTGGGCGGAGAGGATGATCTCGTTCGTCTGCTCGACCGCGTTCATGCACTGCAGTCCTTCGTCGAAACCGAGGACGGCGTGAATCTGCTCGCCGGATATAAGCGGGCGGCCAATATCCTGAAGAAGGAAGGCGTCGGCGATACAGCTTCCACTGGCGTGGCCCAGACCGGGGAGGAAGACCCCGGTGCGTCGCTCGATGATCCCGCCGTGGGGGATGCGATGCGCGCGCATGACGCCTATATGCCGGAACCGGCCGAGGCGGCGCTGATCGCGGCGCTCGATTCCGCCGAACCACGCGCGGATTC
Organism: Sphingomonadales bacterium; assembly: GCA_006226685.1. Lineage (GTDB taxonomy): Bacteria > Pseudomonadota > Alphaproteobacteria > Sphingomonadales > Sphingomonadaceae > Sphingobium. Next base: position 26,786 of record SBGG01000040.1, on the reverse strand, counting down.
GGCCATTGCGGCGGAGGATTTCGAAGGTGCCATGGCGGCGCTCGCCATCTTGCGTGCGCCGATCGATACTTTCTTCGATGACGTTACCGTCAACGCGCCTGAACCGGAAAAGCGGGCAGCGCGTCTCGCCTTGCTCGGACGCATCCGTGCGGCGGTGCACAAAGTTGCTGATTTTTCCAAGATCGCGGGCTAAGGGGTGGCCGTTCTTTTAAAGTCGGCCTGACGATCACTACCGACACTTATTTATCGGGGTATTTGATGATGACCAAATATGTCTATCGCTTTGGCGGCGGCGTCAATGACGGGGGCAATGGCGACAAGAATCTGCTGGGCGGGAAGGGCGCCAATCTGGATGGAATGGCGTCGATCGGCTTGCCGGTTCCTCCGGGTTTCACCATTACGACCGAGATGTGCACCCGCTATTATCAGGATGGCGAGGTGTTTCCCGACAGCCTGCATCAGGAAGTGAAGGAGGGCATCGCCCATATCGAGGCGATCACCGGTAAGACCTTCGGCAATGCCGCCGACCCGCTGCTCGTTTCGGTTCGTTCCGGCGCGCGCGTGTCGATGCCGGGCATGATGGACACGGTCCTCAACCTCGGCCTCAATCACGATACGGTGAAGGGGCTGGCCGAAGTGTCGGGCGATCCGCGCTTCGCATGGGACAGCTATCGCCGTTTCATCCAGATGTATTCGGACGTGGTGCTAGGCCTCGATCACAGTGCGTTCGAAGAGGCGCTGGAAATCGCCAAGGAAGATAATGGCTTCACCCTCGATACCGAAATGCGGGCCGAGGACTGGAAAACGCTGGTCGGCGAATATGAAAAGATCGTCGAAAAGCAGTGGGGCAAGCCTTTCCCGCAGGATGTGAACGATCAGCTCTGGGGCGCGATCGGCGCCGTGTTCGGAAGCTGGGAATCGGACCGCGCCAAGGTTTATCGCCGTCTCAACGACATTCCGGGCGAATGGGGCACTGCCGTCAACGTGCAGGCGATGGTGTTCGGTAATATGGGCGATACCTCGGCCACCGGCGTTGCCTTTACCCGCGACCCGGCGACTGGCGAGAACGCCTATTATGGCGAATATCTCATCAATGCGCAGGGCGAAGACGTGGTCGCGGGCATCCGCACCCCGCAATATCTGACCAAGGCCGCGCGTGAGCGGGCAGGGGCCAAGCCGCTTTCGATGGAAGAGGCGATGCCCGCAACCTATGGCGAACTCGCCAATGTGTTCGAAATCCTGGAAAAGCATTATCGCGATATGCAGGATATCGAGTTCACGGTGCAGCAGGGCAAGCTCTGGATGCTCCAGACCCGATCGGGCAAGCGTACCGCCAAGGCCGCGCTGAAGATCGCCGTCGATATGGCGACCGAGGGCCTGATCACGCAGGAAGAGGCGGTCGCGCGGGTCGATCCCGCCGCGCTCGACCAGTTGCTGCACCCGACGCTCGACCCCGAGGCGGCGCGGGATGTGCTGACCAAGGGCCTGCCCGCTTCTCCGGGTGCGGCGAGCGGCGTGATCGTGCTCGATGCCGATACCGCGGAGCGGCGTGCGGAACTGGGAGAAAGCGTGATCCTCTGCCGTGTCGAAACCTCGCCCGAGGATATTCACGGCATGCATGCGGCCAAGGGCATCCTGACCGCGCGCGGCGGCATGACCAGCCATGCGGCCGTGGTGGCGCGCGGCATGGGCCGCCCTTGCGTTTCCGGCGCAGGCGCACTGTCGATCGACGCGAAGACCAAGACGATGCGCGTCGGCGACCGTGAACTGAAGGAAGGCGATGTCATCACCATCGACGGCGGCACCGGTGAGGTGATGGCCGGCGAGGTGGCGACCGTGCAGCCGGAACTGGCGGGCGATTTCGGCACGCTGATGGGCTGGGCCGACAAGGTGCGTCGCCTGAAGGTGCGCGCCAATGCGGAAACGCCGCTCGATTGCCGTACAGCGCGCGATTTCGGCGCGGAAGGCGTCGGCCTGTGCCGTACGGAGCATATGTTCTTTGACGCAGCGCGGATCACCGCCGTGCGCCAGATGATCCTTGCCGACAGTGAAGCGGGGCGGCGCGAGGCGCTGGCCAAGCTGCTGCCGGAGCAGCGCAGCGACTTCACCGAGATTTTCGAGGTGATGGCGGGCTTGCCGGTGACCATCCGTCTGCTCGATCCGCCGTTGCACGAATTCCTGCCGCATGAAGAGGCCGAGTTCGAGGAAGTGGCAAAGGCGGCCGGAGTCGGTGTCGATGTGCTGAAGCGCCGCGCGGCCGAACTGCATGAGTTCAACCCGATGCTCGGCCATCGCGGGTGCCGTCTTGGCGTCACCTATCCGGAAATCTACGAGATGCAGGCGCGTGCCATCTTCGAGGCCGCTCTCAATGTTGCCGCAGAAACCGGCGAAGCGCCGATTCCCGAGGTGATGATCCCGCTGGTCGCGACGAAGCGTGAGCTGGAGTTGATGAAGGCGGTGGTCGACAAGGCCGCCCAGACCGTGTTTGAGGAACGCGGCAAGACCATCGATTATCTGGTCGGTACCATGATCGAGCTGCCGCGTGCCGCGCTAATGGCCGGAGAGATTGCCGAAGTCGGCGAGTTCTTCTCTTTCGGCACCAACGACCTGACGCAGACGACCATCGGCATCAGCCGCGACGATGCGGGCCGGTTCCTGACGCAATATGTCGACAAGGGCATTTTCGCGCGCGATCCGTTCGTCAGCATCGATGTCGAAGGCGTAGGGCAGTTGATCGAAATCGCCGCCGAACGCGGCCGCAAGACCCGTCCCGGCATCAAGCTGGGCATCTGCGGCGAACATGGCGGTGATCCGGCCTCTATCGCCTTCTGCGAAGCGACGGGACTCGATTATGTTTCGGCCTCGCCCTACCGCGTGCCGATCGCTCGGCTGGCTGCAGCCCAGGCTGCGCTCAAGACGAAGAAATAAATCAAAAAAGGGGGTTGCCAGATCGGGCGGCCCCCTCTATCTGCGCAACTCCCACGGGGCACTTGGCCCCGTCTGAAAATGGTCAAGCGCCCGTAGCTCAGCTGGATAGAGCATCAGACTACGAATCTGAGGGTCGGACGTTCGAATCGTTCCGGGCGCGCCATTTTCAAAAATCGGGAAAGACAGCGGCGCCCTCAGGGGCGCCGTTTTCGTTTCCGGCCATGCCCGCTGCCCGATCAGCTTAGCGAAGGATTCGAGGCCGAGGCGCTCCGATCTGGGCGTGGATTTGACATGGCACTGATTTCACCTGATCCTCTTTCCAGGAGGTAGGATGAGTCGAGAGGCTGCCAGCCATATCAATACCGTTCTGGACGTCGTGCAATCGCGCAGCGGGGCAGGCGCGTCTGCGGTTGCGGCGTCCTGGTGCCGTTCGGCTCTGCACCATGGTCTGGACCCCAGTGCAGGCATGGGGCGATCCCGACTCGATTCGGCTGAGCTCGCCCGTCATCGCGAAGAACATGCCGCCTTGCTGGCCGTGGCCGAACCGATACTGGACCGGACCTTCCGGTCGGTGGGGCGATCCGGTTGCGGCGTCATATTGAGTGATGCCCGCGGCGTTATTCTCGTCCGGCGGGTAGGGGACGGAGACGCCGATAATTTCAACGCTGCCGGGCTGGCCGAGGGTGGTTGCTGGAGCGAGGCCGAAGAGGGTACCAATGGTATCGGCACCTGCCTGATCGAAGACCGGCCGCTGGTCATTCATCGCGACCAGCATTTTGCCAGCCGCAATATCGGGATCAGCTGCATGGACGCGCCGGTGCATGACCATGACGGTCGCCTGATCGCCGCGCTCGATGTGTCGAGTTGCCGTGACGATCATGGTCCGGCAACGGCGGAGATGGTCGCCGCCCTTGTCCGGGACGCGGCCCATCAGATCGAGCGGGATTATTTCTGTCAGCATTTCCACGGCCAGCGTATCCTGTTTCTGTCCGAAGAAGCGACCTTGGGTACGGCACTGCTCGCGGTCGATCGTGACGGGCTGGTGGTTGGTGCGAGTCGGGCCGCCCGGCGGCAATTGGGGCTTGAAGGCAAGGCATTCGACAAGACGATACTGCTCGATCAGCTGTTGGGTGCCGATGCTCCGCCGTCCTTCCAGGATAGTGATCGGGCCGTGCTGAGGCAGGCACTGGCGCGGGCTGGCGGCAATGCCAGCGAAGCGGCGCGGCAACTCGGCATCGGCCGGGCGACGCTCTATCGCCGCCTGCGCCGCGCGGGCATCCGGCACTGATCTTCGCGCCACGGGGCGAAGTGGCCGATTTTGCCTCCCTCCTGTCTCATTGCTGATACAGGCGGGGGGGCTCCGTGTCTGCCCCAACTTGCCGTCTCCTCATGTCCGTGACAGCCTTCTTTTCAGTCGCAGCCGGAACACCGGCCGCATCCGGCAGGAAGAGGATTACGGATCATGGATATGCTTGTGGAACCGCAAACCGCGCTGAAGGCGCCTTTTGCCGATCGCTATGACAATTTCATCGGCGGTCGCTGGGTTGCTCCCGTCGCTGGGCGCTATTTCGACAATATTTCGCCGGTGACCGGTAAGGCTGTGGGGCAGATCGCTCGGTCAGACGCGAATGATGTCGAACTGGCGCTGGATGCTGCCCATGCCGCGAAGGATGGGTGGGGGCATATGGCCCCGGCGGAGCGCGCCCGCATTCTCAACCGCATCGCCGACCGGATGGAGGATAATCTCGAAAGGCTTGCCATCGCGGAAACCTGGGACAATGGGAAGCCGATCCGTGAGACCATGGCGGCGGATGTGCCGCTTGCCATCGATCATTTCCGCTATTTTGCCTCCTGTATTCGTGCGCAGGAAGGGTCTGTGGCGGAAATTGATGCCGACACCGTCGCCTATCATTTCCACGAACCGCTGGGTGTGGTCGGCCAGATCATCCCATGGAATTTTCCGCTGCTGATGGCGGCGTGGAAGCTCGCCCCGGCACTCGCCGCGGGCAATTGCGTGGTGATGAAGCCGGCCGAACAAACGCCCGCATCCATCATGGTGTGGGCCGAAGTGATCGGCGATCTGTTGCCGCCCGGCGTACTCAACATCGTCAACGGTTTCGGCCTTGAGGCAGGCAAGCCGCTGGCCTCCAGCCCGCGTATCGCCAAGATCGCGTTCACCGGCGAAACTTCGACCGGCCGCCTCATCATGCAATATGCCAGCGAGAATCTGATCCCGGTGACGCTGGAACTGGGTGGGAAATCACCGAATATCTTCTTCAAAGATGTCGCCCGCGAGGATGATGATTATTTCGACAAGGCGATTGAGGGTTTCGTCATGTTCGCGCTCAATCAGGGTGAGGTCTGCACCTGCCCGAGCCGCGCACTGGTCCATGAATCCATTTATGACCGCTTCATGGAACGGGCGCTGGCCCGCGTTGCCGCGATCAAGCAGGGCAGCCCGCTCGATCCGGCAACGATGATTGGAGCGCAGGCTTCGGCCGAGCAGCAATCGAAAATTCTTTCCTATGTCGATATCGGCAAGCAGGAAGGGGCCGAATTGCTGATCGGCGGTGCGGCGGCCGATCTGGGCGGGGAACTGTCCGGCGGTTTCTATGTGCAGCCGACCGTGTTCCGCGGTCACAACAAGATGCGGATCTTCCAGGAGGAGATTTTCGGCCCGGTCCTTTCCGTCACCACCTTCAAGGACGAGGATGAGGCGCTGCATATCGCCAATGATACGCTTTACGGCCTTGGTGCGGGCGTGTGGAGCCGAGAGGCGAACATCTGCTATCGTTTCGGCCGCGCGATCAAGGCGGGCCGCGTCTGGACCAACTGCTATCATGCCTATCCCGCCCATGCGGCCTTTGGCGGCTATAAGCAGTCCGGCATCGGGCGCGAAACGCACAAGATGATGCTCGACCATTATCAGCAGACCAAGAATATGCTGGTCAGCTACAGCCCGAAGAAGCTCGGCTTCTTCTGACTGCCGGGGCGGGGCGCGCCTCTCCTACATTGTGCCCCGCCCTGAATTCCCCTTCCTACTGGTTTCAGGAGAAGTCCCATGGCCAAAACCATGAAAGCCGCCGTCGTTCGCGAATTCGGCAAGCCGCTGACCATCGATGAAGTACCCGTACCCGAAGTCGGCCCCGGCCAGATACAGGTCGCCATTCAGGCCTCCGGCGTGTGTCATACCGATCTTCACGCTGCCGAAGGCGACTGGCCGGTCAAGCCCAATCCGCCCTTCATCCCCGGCCATGAAGGCGTCGGTTATGTCAGCCAGGTCGGTGCCGGTGTCACCCATGTCAAGGAAGGCGACCGGGTCGGCGTACCCTGGCTCTATACCGCCTGCGGTCATTGCGTGCATTGCCTCGGCGGCTGGGAAACATTGTGCGAAAGCCAGCTCAATACCGGCTATTCGGTCAATGGCGGCTTTGCCGATTATGTGATCGCCGACCCCAATTATATCGGTCATCTCCCCGATGCCATCAGCTTCACCGAGATTGCGCCGGTGCTGTGTGCGGGCGTCACCGTCTATAAGGGGCTGAAGATGACCGACACCAAGCCGGGCGATTATGTCGCGATTTCCGGTATTGGCGGTCTTGGCCATATGGCGGTGCAATATGCGGTAGCAATGGGCCTTAACGTCGCGGCGATCGACATTGACGATGCGAAGCTGGACCTTGCCCGCCGTCTCGGCGCGAAGATCACCGTCAATGCCCGTCAGGAAGACCCGGCGACGGTCATTAAAAAGGCGACGGGCGGCGGCGTGAACGGCGTCTTGGTGACGGCGGTCAGTGAGAAGGCATTCGAACAGGCGATCGGCGTTGTCGCGCGCGGGGGAACGGTAGCGCTCAACGGTCTGCCGCCCGGTGATTTTCCGCTCAACATCTTCGGCATGGTGCTCAATGGCATCACGGTGCGCGGATCGATTGTCGGCACGAGGCTCGACCTTCAGGAATCGCTCGATTTCGCGGCCGACGGCAAGGTGAAGGCAACGGTCGAGACGGCAAAGCTGGAGGACATCAACACGGTGTTCGACCGGATGCACAAGGGCCAGATTGAAGGCCGCATCGTTCTGGATATGGCCGGTTGATATAATATCGAAATGCGCGAGCATGACCATGCGTGGGGGCCGGTTTCGTCGGCGGCTCCCACGCCTTTTTCATGAAAAAGGCGGACGCTGATCGCAAGGCAGTGAAGCGTTCATGGGCGGCCGGCATCATCTTCGGGTCGGGTGCGAATTGCTGGATCGCATTGTGATCGGTCCGCGATCGGGCAGGGTGGCTTTCACCCTTCTCCATATAGATTGGTAATCACCTGCTCGGCGAGGCCGAATCCGGTCGAGGCGCCGGTGCCGCTGGTGACGACGACCAGCCGGACCCCCGGCATTGGCGTGCGGACGATGCTGTGCTGCGGGCCGCTGGCATAGGTGCCGGTCCAGCGTTCGATCACCGGCGGCGCGGCGCCGAAAAGCTGAACGAACTGGGCCAGCATGGCCTGATCGATCGAAGCGGAAGCAAAGGGATGTGGAGTTTGCGCATAAATATGGCTGTCGCCCACCACCAGCGAACCGTCGGCACTTTGTACCGCAATCAGGTGAATGCCATGGGCCAGCGCCTCGGCGGCTTCGGCTTCGAGGCGTTTGCGCAACGGCTCTGCTTCGGGAAGCGCGGCATAGCCGAGATAGCGGATCATGCTGAGGTCACTCATCACCGGAGCGGGCAATTGCCAGCCGGGATTGGCGAGGCGCAACATCTGAAGCTGGCAACGGGTGATGCCGGCAGCGGCATAGTCTTCGGGGAACAGGCTTGCCCAGTCGTCGCCGGGGCAGGCGATGATGTCGCGGGCGCGGGCGGTTGAGCCATCGGAAAGATGAACCGTGCCGGTTTCGACCGCCTGCACGGCAATACCGCGCCGGAAGGCAACATTATGCTCGCGCGCCAGCCAACGGGCGAGCAGCGGAATGGCCGTGCGCGATTCGACCCGCAGGTCGGAATGGCTGAGCATTGCGCCCGCGACCTCGCCCTGTAGCGTCGGGCAATGTTCCTTCGCTTGCGCTCCGGTGAGGATATGGCAGTCCGCGCCCATTTCGGTGCGAGAGAAGGCTTCGATCACCGCTGCCGCCTCGGGACGCCTTGCGACGAGGAACAGGCCCTCCTGCTCGATCGCTATGCCCGCACGCGGGGCGACATCGCGCCAGATCGCGGCGCTGTTCCGCGCGAGCGTCCAGACCGCACCACGTTCCTGACCGGTAACGGTGACGAACCCGAAATTGCGGATGGAGGCGCCGTTGGCCTGCGCATCGCGATCGATCACCAGTACATGCCTGCCGCGCCGGGACGCCGCGAGGGCATGGGCAAGGCCGACAATACCGGCGCCGATGACGATCAGATCGAATTCGGGAAAATCGGACATGGGGAGAACCGGGGCCATGATAGTGGAAGAAAGCGGGTCGGGGAACGATCAGGCGGGAACGGTCCGGCGAATATGATGCCGCCCGACATGAAGCAGGAACCAGATCGCCGAAAGCGCGGTCAATATCGCAAGCAGAACCGATGTCGCATAGGCGCAGTCGATATAGAAGCTGAGCCAGTCCATCGAGGGAGCGGCGAGGCTGCGGTAGAGCAGTAGCGCGACGCTGCCCGCATAGCCGGAACTGTCCGCGATATAGATGAGGAAGCCGGCATTGCCCGCATGGCCGATCGCGGCGATCATCCGGTCGAACAGCATCGCGTTGAACGGCGTATAGGCGAAATAAAGCCCCGCCCCGGTCAGGATCATATAGGGCAACGGTGAAATCAGCCCCATCTGGAAGGCCAGCGTCGAAAGGCCGAGCAGGAGCGCGCCGACAAAAATGATTCCATGTATCGCCAGCAAGGCGCGCATATTGTCGCGGATCAGCATCAGCATTCCGAGCGCGCCCAGCGCAAAGATCGCGACCGGCAGTTCGCTTGCCGAAAAGACCGAGGCTACGCCGCCATAGCCCATCGCCGTCCATAGCTCGGCGGCGAAATTATCGCGGAAATCGCGGATCGCGGTCAGCAACACATAGCCCGACACCAGCAATGCCATGGCTATCCCATGGGTGCGCAGAAATGCGGCCCGATCCTTCTTCAGCATCGGTACACGGGCGGTGCGTTCCGCTTCGTCGCGTTCATCTGGGGGCGGCAGCTTTTCGAGCATCCACAGCGACACGAGCAATAACGGTGCGAAGAGCAGACCGGTGACGGCAGGCATCCAATATTCGCTTACGCCCCAGCCCATAACCAGAACCGCCACCGATTTCACCACGCCGGAGGAGAGAATGAAGCTGGCGCATAATATCGCGCCCATGGCTTCGGAAGCGCGGCGGCCCTCGATATAGCTGAAGACGAAGCCCCAGATCATGCCGAGCGGCAGGCCGTTCAGGAACAGGCAGGCAATATTCCACGGCGCAGGAATCAGGGCGAACAACAACAGCGCGATCCAGGAAATACCGATCAGCGTGAGAATGGCGAGGGCACGCCCGGTGCGTCCGAATTCGGCAATCACCTTGATGCCGATGAATTTCGACAACGCATAGCCGATTACCTGCGCGATCAGCAGCGCGGTCTTGTAATCGATTGCGAATGCCCAGCCTGTATTGTCGGCAAAGGTAGCCGCCGCAAAAGGTTTGCGGAACGCATACATGGCAAAATAGGCGCCGAACGCGGCGAGAGCGCCCGCCATCATCGAGAATGTCCGATCGCGCCCGAAAGAGGAAGCTGTGCCCAAGGAATGCATCTCCGGAAGGAAGATGCCCCCGTGTGGACGAGCTCCACTTCAATTTTGTGACAGCCTCGCCGGAGCCTGTTCCATGATTATCGTCAGAACTGAACGTCGATCATCAGCGTGTCGGTATAGGTGCCGGCTGGCGGTGTGGTCTGGCCGGAGAGAATTTCCGCCCGATAGGTAAAGCCCTGTGCGCTGGTGCCGGTGTAAAGTCCGGCATTGCTGGTGGCTTCGCTGCTATCGCGGCGCTCGCCCGCTGCATTTCCCCAGCGCGTGCCGGAAGAGGCGGGGTAGTAGATGTCATAGGCGATAAAATTCGATCCGTTGCTCAGGCGCCGGACGCCCCCCGATGCCTGCTGGCCATTGTCGATGCCGACCGAATAGCTTGCATCCTTGGAACAGGTGATGCTGATCGATTGCGTTACAGGGTCGAAGCTCGCCAGAAAGGCGGCGCTGCCGAAATCGACCGAAGGGGCGGTAATCGCACAGTCCTTGCTGACGATCATCGTAACGTCCAGCGTCGTGGTCATGGTTCCCGAATCATAGGCGACGCAAAGTCCGAGGGCACCCAACATGCAGACGTCCCATTGCCAGTACAGGGTGATCGTACTGCCATAGGTTCCTGCGGCCACCTGCGTGCCCGGAATGGTGCTGATGTAAAGGGGCAGCGTTCCGCCGGGGCCTGTAAAAAGACCGAGCAGGCCGAGCAGGGTGGTGCTGGTCCATGTGATCTGGCTGCCGATCGCATAGGGCTGGGTGCACCCCGGATCCTTGCAGATGATATAGGGAATATAATCTCCGGTCGTTGCGCTATGCAGCCGGGGCTGGGTGCCGTTGCTGCCTGTGGCGCTCTGTATCGTGACCGATACCGTATTGGGGGTGATGAGGGTGAGGGCGCCGTTATTGTCGCAGGTAAACCCGGTCGCCGCAGTCGTGCTCTGGGGTGTCGAGGCGACCGCGAAGGAACTCACGGTGCCCAAGTCGGTGCTACTCGAAGTGGCGGTGCAGTCCGCCCGTGCCGGGTTGGACATCATCAGCGACGCCAGCAGGAGCAGGAGCGCACAGCCCCAATGATGAAGAGGGCGTGATCGGGCGGGCAAAGGAAAGCAAATGCTCATCGGCATGATAGCGGTCCAATTTTTGGGACGGCGGCATCGCTTTTTACGGCTGGGAAGGATGCCGAACATCGTTGTCCATTTTCTGTTTCTGAAACCAACTCATTGTAATCCGATATATTTTCGAAATATAAGATCCCACCCCAGCCGACATGGGTGGTTATCGCTCCGTTGAGCGTGACCGCCGTGCCCGGAGGTAGGGGCTTGCCGTCGGCTCCGTGCAGGATGACTGTTGCGGCCCGGAGCTGGCGAACCGGGAAATGCACGATCCGCCCGCTGCCGCGTCTGGCCGCCGCGCGTTGCTCGACGATCGGGGTCGCCACATCGGCAGGCAGGTCCAGCGGGTCGATCTCAAATTTGGTGCCATAATAGGCGTTGACCCAGGGCAGCAGCAAATGACCGTTCCGGTCGGTTACGCCGACGGTCTGATTTTCCTGCCGTATCTTTATGCCTGCCATGCCGTCGGTGCTGACCAGCACGAACGAGTCGTTGATGCGGTTGGCGGCGAAGGCGCCTCCGTCCATCAGGACCAGCGAGCCGCTCACATCGCCCCATTGGATATCATGACCGCGACCGCCATAGGTGCCGGCCTGTATCTGGAGCGCCGATGTTCGCCAGGTGACATCGGCCTGATAGCGGGTGCCGTTCCGTCCGCTGTCGGAAAGATCGGCCCGCCAGCCCAGTCCTCCGTCCGTCGGGGCGCTGCGACTGTAACCGATGCGTTGACGGGTGCCTCCGTCCGCCATGCGCTCGACCCCGCCGATCGCGGTACCGGCCCGACCGGCGGAAACGAGCAGTTGGAGCATGGCCGTGGTCCTGCCCGTTCCCGGTTCTCTGCTCGCGGTCAGTAACAGGCTGGCATTGCGGGTGAGCGGTTGGGAGTAGGAAAGACTGAGCAAACGAAAGCGGTCATCATCCCGGCGACTTTCGATCCAGGATAGGCCGAGCGTACCAAGCTTCGGCCCCAGCACGAGACTGGCCATGGCCTGCGTTTCCTCTCTGGGAAGGCGGCTGCCGGAAAAAGCATAATTGCCCAGATCGGTATAGTCCCGGCTGCGGCGGACATGGTGCGCCGCCAGATTGAAGCGGCGATCATTATATTGATAGCCGATCCTCGTCTGGGTCGAGTTTTTTCCGTGATGGCGGCTGAGGGCGACCGAGGTATCGACCACGCCCACCCGGCCGATGCGCCATATGCCGCCGATGCCCGCAAGCGAGAGGGAGCGGGCGGCCTGCCCCTGAGCCTCGATCGTGAAGCGGCTGGTCAACCCGTGACGCCATGCGCCGCTGGTCGCCATCGCGCCATAGGAAAGATTCCGGATGCCATAATGTTCGCGCATAAACCCTGCCGAAAAGGAAAAGTCGGAAAGGCCCGGACGCAGCAGCGTGCTGGCGACGTAGAAAGGCATGCTGGTGCTGATCCTGCGTCCTTGTGCGTCGCTGGTGGTGATTACCGCTTCACCGGCCCCGGTCACATAGGGAACGTCGCTTATGGTGAACGGACCGGGTTGCAGCGTGCCGCTGGTGGCGCGATGGCCGTTGATGAACAGGTCGACCGCAGTGGGGACGGCGGTCGTGCCGGAAAAGCTGGGCAGGGGATAGGTGATGATATCGGGTCGCACGGCGAAATCGCGCGAGATCTGGAGACCGCCGATCCGGGCCGCCCCGGCCCAGGGGAGGGTGCGCGTTACCAGATCGCCCGCTTCATAGGTGCGTACCCTGTCCTCGTCTATGTAGGTGAAACCGGTGTCGTAGCGGGTGAAACGTCCCTTCTCACCGCCCTCCAGCGGCCGGTTATAGCTGATGGTGGTGCGCAATACGCCGAAATCGCCGAAGAAACGTCCTTCGCTCAACAGGTTGGCATGACTGCTTCCGCCATTGGTGCGCGAGATGTAGAGGTCATAGTTGATAAGAGCGCCGAGGCTGCTTTGCGCGAATATGCGTTCCTGCATCGTCGCAGACCCCAGTTGCTGGTGGGGCAGGGTTTCGCTCGCAACGGTCAGAAGCAGCCGTTGCGTACCCGCGTCATAGCTGGACTGGACGCCCGGCAGCAGGCTGACATTGACCGCGCCGATCAGGGATGGCGCGATACGCAGATGAGCCTCCCTCAGGTCCCGGGCATCGATAAGAAAATCACTGCCGCTGGCAACGACCGGAACGACATGTCCGGTCGACACGTCGTTTACCACCAGTTCCAGCTGAAGATTCATGGTCGTCGGCAGGCTGCCTGCTTCGCGGGGTGGTGGTGGCAGGTCTGCCCATGCCGTCGCCGGAGCCTCAAGGATGAGGAAGAGAGCTGGCAAACTCAGTTGGAACAACAGGGGCGGGCGGGCAGCGATCATGGCCGGTTCATTCGTTTGAACAGGCGGTCATGGTGAGGCGGTGGCCATCCGGCCCGGTCATGGTCAATGGTTCCTGCCCGGAGATCCCCTTCGGCAGGGGCCAGCTCATGCTGCTGCCCGTGAGGACATAGCCGAGCAGGCCTTTTGCGAGTGGAACGTCGATTCCTTTTACCACGAAAGCGACATTGGTGAGGCGGACATGGTTTGCGCCGCTGTTGGTGATCCGGACCCGTCTACCGTCCGGCCGGTCGATCAGGGTGCAGTGGAGCCGGAAATCTTCCTTGTCCGTTTCGCGTGTGCGTCGCTTGCCGCCGGGTTGTCCGCCATGGACGAATAATGGTATGGAATATCGCATCTGGAACCGGATGCCGGCTCCGCCCTGATGTTGCGTATCTGCACCGGAACTGGTGGGTATTTCGTCGACGATGATGCGATAGGCGCTTTCTCCGACGGGTCTTGCGGCAAGAGGGCTTGTGAGGCGGACCATCTGTTTCGCGCCGGGCGGGATGGTCATTATCGGCGGGCTGGGCAGGATATCCTGCTGATCCTCATGGCGATCTTCGCCGTTCTGCTGGGTCCAGCGGAATATCCGGACCTGCATCATCGCTGGCTGGTCGCCGCGATTTTCGAGCCACAATGCGGCAGAGCCCTGATCTTGCCGGATTTCCGGGTCCACCGGCCATATGAGCAGAGGCGTAGCGGCCAGTGATGAGGGGGCGCCGGTGACGGCAAGAGCCGCCAACACGGTCATGAAGCGATGAAGAAGAAAGGAATATCGCATGAGGTCACCATGTGAGTGTCAGCATGACCGTGTCGCTGTAGACACCGGGCGGCTTGTCTCCGGGGAGCGTCAGCTGGCCATAAATCGGCAGGGCTATCGCCTCGGGATTGCTGAAGCTGATCGGTGTGGGCTGATTGGCGGTCAGTTCCTGGGTGAAAGATGCATCCCCATAGAGCCGGTAGGCGATCCGCTCGGGACCGCCGACATGCTGAAGGTTGCGCGCGGCATCGGCGTGAAGCCCGCCGTCCAGCGTCATGGAAAGCGAGACGGACGGCGTGCAACTGAGGCTGATCCCGGCATTCCGGACCAGCGCGGCGGTGATCGTTTCGGTCGACAGGGCGGAATGACTGCCGAAATCGATCGTGCCGATCTGTCCGATATCCTGACCGTTTGCGGGCAGTGCGGCGTTGATCTCGCATCCTTCTACGACGGTTGCCGATAGTTGGAAGGAGGCCGTGGTTTCCGCTCTTGCTTCCGATATCAGGAGGCCGAGCGCAAGGCACAGGCTACCCGTCCGGCCGATGCAGCCGGTTCCTCTTCCCATCAGGGAGGGCATGTCAGAAGCTCAGCGTAACCGAGATGGTGTCGGAATAGAGTCCGGCCGTCAGCCCGCCATTGCCCAGCGCCTTGCCGTAAATAGGAATTGTCTGGATGGTGCCGTCGGCGGTTACCGCTATGCTGTTTCCGTTTGCCAGAAGAGTCGCAAAAGAGGCGTCGGAGTAGATGTCATAGGGGACATAGAGCGACCCATTCTTCATGGCGCGTCCAGAGCCGGCGACAGAGGCATCGTTCAGGCCGCCGACAATGGTAAGGCTGGCGTCAGATCCGGGCGAGCACTGGATGGAAATGCCGCTTCCGCCGCCGCCGGGGTCGAGTGTCGATGTTGCTTCCGAAAAAAGAGTAGTGTGCGATCCGAAATCAATCGTACCGAAATCGACGCCACTTGTTGCCGTGCTGCCATTGACCTCGCATGCCGATGTCAATGTGATCGTCGCATCGATCGTGCCTGTTACGGTCTGAGCGTTGGCTGGGTTGCAGAAAAAAGCCGTGACGGCAAGCATGGAAAATATATTCAGCCCCGATACTTTCATGGACATAGTCCTTTTCAATATTTGATATTTTTCTCCATTGCGTGATTTCCCCACTCAACAGCATTGCTGTTTGACGATGACGCACCGCCATCGCGGACTAGAATTGCGCAAATCGGTTAACTGAGAGTTGACGGGGGATCGGAATAAAAGAATTTTCCTATTTTATTTTCTTATGAAAATTTTGGAGGGCTTCTGAAGGAAGAGCGTTGAAGCTGTGTATGAACAGTTTAGTTGTAATCAATATCGATGCCATGGTTTCTTGATGCCATGTCGATAATGCATGTTGAAACGGCGCGGAGGCTGTGCCCGCACGGCTTTTAGCCGACGAGGCAGGGGATGATCTGCGGGTATAGTGGTGCGATGATGAAGTTGCGCAAAATCACAGCGAATGCAGGGAGAGGGTTTACCAGCGGGCGAGCAGGTCGACCCTGATCTGGGGTTGCAGGTCGCGGCTGGCGAGGATCCCTGTTTTATGAAAGAAATTGTCGGCCATCGACCGGGCGTGCAGCCTGAATCTTATCTCCGCTATCCCGTTCGGGGTGGTCAGGGGACCTTCCATAACGGTTTCGAGGCCCCATTCCGTCAGCCTGTCGAGGTCCGCCGTCTTGAAGCGGACACTGTCCTGCCGCAGGATACGCAGCACGATGTTTCCCTGCCCTTCTTTCCGTTCCAGCCCGAGAGCGAAAGCCCTTCGTTGCCGGTCGGAATGCGGTATAATGCCGGATTGCATTGCTTCGGTCCTTGCCGAAGCGGACAGGCGCATATGCGGAGCCAGACGCCATTGCGCCGTCAGGCCATAATCGCGCGAACGGGAGGAGCCGGATAGGGAGTGGAGCACCCCTCGTTCGTCCGGGACCATGCGGTTGCGATAAGCGGTGCTGAGAATATGGCCGGAAAGTTCGAAACCTTCGCCCTCATGCCAGGACAGCCGGGCTTCGTCCGACAGGCTGCGTTGGAAATCGGCACGCCGGTCCCGGTTCGCCCATTCGCCCAGCGTCATGGGACGGGGGCCAAAAAGGACGCTGTCCATATTGGTGCGAAGGCGTTCGTCATGGCGAAGCTCCACGGCAAGCCCGGCGACGAGGGGAGATCGAAATGTGATGGCGGGCTGGAACAGATCACGGCTCGATCGCCGATAGACGGTGCCGCCGTCGGCAATAATGGTGCCGTTACGGGTGCTCAGCCATGTCGCTCGCCACCCCAGAGATAGCCGCATCCCCGGCCTGAGTATCCGGTCATAGTGTGCAAGGACGCTGGACTCGCTGGCACGAGGCACCGGACGGGCCGCGCTGAATATGACTTTAGGCTGATATGGCGGGGTAACGGCAATGCGTGTGCGCCTCACCGTGAATGGCGAAAAGACCATCGATGACGGCGACCAATGATGCTTCCGGGGTAGCCGATATTTCTCGATCGCGGTGGCAGGGGGATTATGGGATGGCCCAGAGGATGAGGAGGATGTCGACTGCGGGGTCAGCCTGTAATCGAGCGAAGTGATCCAGCCCGGGGCCTTGTTCCGATCTGCTCGGTATCCCCGTTCTGCGCCCAATGCGCGACCGGCGGTTCCACTTGCCAGCACTATTACGCAGCAAAAAAGCAATTTCACAGCCCGGATCCTTTCCGATCATTGCCGGAAAGCTGGCTGGCGGCGAGCCATATCGGGACATCGCCGGATTCCGGGCGCAGCGCATAGTCAATGCGATAGCCAAAATGATCAGAAAGAGCGGGTCCGGAGGGTTCCGTGCCGAACGGAACGCTGGCGCGGACCGGCCGCAGGGCGGAATTGGCGAACATCAAATCCTTGGCCCGGTCGACGATCGTGCGCATGTCTGCCTTGTGCCGTGTTCCGCTGATCGCATTTGTCTGGATCGCCTGCAGGCCGGATGCACGGGAAAGGGCCGCGAAATCAGGCAGGCTCCCTGTCGTGGAGAGGGCGGTGAAGGCTGCGCGGCGCTCATTATCCTGACCGATGTTGAAGTCTCCCGCGATGATGATCGGGGCCGGTGCTGGAGCGGTGTCGTGGATTTCCTGCCGAATGAAGTCGGCAAGGAGCCTGATCTGACGGCGAAAGGCGAGGTTGGCCTTGCCGATACCGACTCCCGATGCGGTACGCGCGTTCAGATGGGTGTTGAATATTCGCGCCGGTTCGCGCCGTCCCGGGATCTGGATCAGCGCCATCATCGCTCCCTTGTTCGCGAGACAGTCGTATCCGGCGCAGGCCGTATCGCCAAAGGCCATGGTCCTGACCGACAGGATCGGAAAATCCGACAATATGGCAAGCCCGCTGTCGAGCTGTTTTCCGATCGCTTCGCCTCGCGTCCAGTCATTGCCGAGGGGGCCGACCTTTTCGTCCCCGGCGGGCTGCGCTGCATCGGGACCGAAGGCGATATGGCGGTACCCGGCGCGACGACCTATTTCCCGTGCCGTATCGGCAAAGGCTTCCTGCAGCAGCACAATGTCCGGCTGCTCCCCATGCTGCCTGCGGGCGTCGAGGCGGTCGGCGATTTGTTCCAACGCGGCATCCCGGCCCCAGGCGACCGGCCATGGCAGGCCCTTCACATTATAGCTGAGGACGGAAATTCGATCCGTTTTAGCCCGAATTTCCGCCAGATTTTGCCGGTGAGGGGCGGACGGGCTCCCTTGAACGACGGAAAAGCCGCAAAACAAATTGATCGCGATAACCAGTATCGCATAACGACCATGCCGTATCATATGCCGTTCCCCCACATGGCGGCCTATGGCACGGGGAAAGGTCAGGCGGATGTATGTTGCGTGGCAATATGGTTACGCAAAAATTTCGCCGGTTTCTTCGATTTGCAATGAATTTGTAATGGGTCCTGACCCTAGGAAGGAGGCTCCGCCTGTCCCCGGCACGGAACAGGGAGAGCCGACGGCGCAGGGGGAGGCAGGGATGCCGGGGACCTCTATCGGCCGATAAGGCTGTTCAGCCTGTAGGCGGCGACGATCCGTCCCGTGCGGGCCTGTGCGGCGTTGGCGGCCGCTGCGATCGCTTCCCGCTCGGCATCGAGCAGGTCGATTTGCGGCTTCATGCCGACGCGGACCTCATGCCGGACGCTGGTGAGGGCTTGCGCTGCGGCGGTGGCCTGTTCTTCCGATGCCTTTTCCACGGCCTGAGCGGTGCGGACATCGCTCCAGGCCGAGAGCACGCCTTCTTCCAGATTGCGCCGCACCGCGCGCAACTGGGCATCGGCAGCACGAACCTTTGCGTGGCTCTCATTCAGCTTGCCGGAAATACGTCCGCCCGCGAACAAATCCCATTTGCCGCGCACGCCGACGGTGGCGCTGTTGGCGATATAGCCGGGGAAGAACTGGTCGCGCACCATGCCTGCTTCGGCAAAGGCGCTGACGGCGGGCAGGCGTTCGCCGCGCGCGCCGCGCACAGCGGCTTCAGCCGCCTTGAGACCTGCCTCGGCCTGACGCAGGGTGGGGCTGTTGTCCATCGCGATGGTCATCGCCTCATCAAGCGTTCCGGGCAGCGGCGGATTGGGTGGCAGCGGTTGCAGGTCGACAGGCTCCAGCCCGGTCAGATTGCGATAATGGGCCTGAGCCGATACCTGCATGCCTTCGGCGCGGGCAAGGCCGGCTTCGGCCTCGGCCAGCCGGGCGGCGGCCTGCTGCATATCGGTGCTGGGGGTTTCGCCTGCCTTGTAACGCAGCTTGGCCTGCCGTTCGATTTCGGCGGTTTCCTCAGCCAGCCGACGATAAAGGTCGAGCATCTCAGCCGTGACGAGCACATCGCCATAGGCCTGTGCCGTTGCCATTGCGATCTGGCTGCGCGCCATGTCGCCGCCCGCCTGCGCGGCCTTGATCCCGGCCTTGGCCTGATCGATCCCGGCCTTCACGCGTCCGCCAGCGAACAGCGGCTGCTCGATGGTCGCCTGCGCGGCGCGAGGGGTCACATTATCGGCCGACAATCCGAAGTAGTTTTGCGGGTTGAGCCTGCCGACTCCATAAGTGCCGGTGAGGCTCGCCTGTGGGAGGCCGCCGGAGCGAGCCTGCTGAAGCCGCCCCTTGGCGGCGTCGCCTTCGGCATCGGCTTCGGCGATTTCCGGGGCGTGCGCGAGGGCCGCCGCGATCGCCTCATCCAGCGTCGTCGCGTGGACAGGCATTGCAGGGCACAAGGCGACCGCGCCGGAAAGGAGCAGGGGCAGAAGGCGACGGCGTCGGATCATTTGAAGGAGGCCCCCGGTTTCACGCCCAGGGCCTTGAACACAATCGCCGCCGGGCAAAAGCCGGTGAAGGACGACTGGATCATGTTGAACCCGGCAAAGGCGGTCAGCGCGAGCCACCACTGGTTGACGAACACGCCCAGTGCCACGCTGAGCAGGACAACGCATCCGGCGAAGATCATCACGGCGCGATCAAGAGTCATCGCATTTCTCCCATAATCAGAGTGCAGGCGTGGTCAGTATGTGAAGCCTGAAGCGGTCACATGCGCAGCTTGCGGATACCCATTACGTGCAAGGCAAGCTTTTCGTAGAAAGGTTCGCTTTCGCCCTTTTTTACCTTGCGCAGGAAATATTTCTCAAAGCCGATCTTGGCGAGGTGTACCCATTTGCCGCTCGCCGCCCAGTTGACATTGCGCGGCGGGATTTGCGGCTGGGCGACGAAGGCGACGCCACCGTCCCCGAAATCGGCGAGGCACACCGCATTCCAGGTCGCCTCCGATGTCGGTTCCTTGCCGTCGAGAATGGCCGCAATATTGGCCGCGATGGCGGTCACCATGCTTTCGATCATGAAACCGGTCTTGGGCACACCCACCGGCACTGGCGTCGGACCCGTCGGCGGTATGGCGACGCATACGCCCAGAGCGAAAATTTCCGGGAAAGCCGGATTGCGCTGATGCTTGTCGACGATGATGAATCCGCGCGGATTGGTCAGTCCCTCGATATTGCTCACCGCCGGAACGCCCCGGAATGCGGGCAACATCATCGAAAAGCCGAAGGGCAGGTCGTGGGTCTTTTTGACCGAACCATCCTCGGCGACTTCCTCGATATGCATCACTTCCGGCTCAACGCTCGTGACGCGGGCGTTGGTGATCCACTTGATGTGGCGATCGCGCATTTCGCTTTCGAGCAGCGATTTCGTATCGCCGACGCCGTCGAGGCCGAGATGGCCGATATAGGGTTCGGCGGTGACGAAGGTCATCGGCACCTTGTCGCGGATCTTGCGGCGACGCAGTTCGGTGTCGAGGATCAGCGCAAATTCATAGGCTGGGCCATAGCAGGACGCGCCCTGCACGGCGCCGACGATGATCGGTTTGGGATTCTTGCAGAATTCTTCGAACTTGTCGGCGGCTGCGCTGGCATGGGGGGTCTGGCACACCGATACGGTATGGCCGTCATGGGGGCCGAGGCCTTCGATTTCGTCAAAGGCAAGGTCGGGGCCAGTCGCGATGACGAGATAGTCATAATGGACGCTGGCGCCGTCATTGAGTTCGACGCGTTTTTCGGTCGCATGCAGCCTCTTGGCGCCGACCGAGGTGAAGCCGATTTTCTTTTTGGCGAAAATGGGGGGGAGGTGGACCTGAATCGCCTCCGGTTCCCGCCAGCGCACCGCCACCCATGGGTTGGAGGGTACGAAGGAATAGGTGTCCGAGTCGGCGATCATCATCACATTGGCGCGCCCTTTGGCGACCGCTTGAATCTCATAAGCTGCGATCGTGCCACCAAGACCTGCGCCTATAATAGCGATGGTCGGTTTGTTGTTGCCCTCTCCCATAATCTGTCTCCACCAAGCCAAAAGTCCCTTGACCAAATATAATAATTACACGATATAAGCAATATCAAAATTGTTACGCGGTGACCCTCGTTTCAAGGTGGTTGTTCAAGGAGATTTCGATGTTCGGTTTCGGCAAGAGCAAGCAGCATAAGGAAATCGGGCCGGAGGAGCTTCGGGCGATGATTGCGGATGGCGTTGCGCTGGTCGTCGATGTGCGGGAGCCTGATGAATATGCTTCGGGCCATATTGAAGGGGCGGTGAATTTCCCGCTTTCGCGCTTCGATCCGGCCAAGGTGCCGCAGGAGCAGGGCAAGGCCACGATTCTGCAATGCGCCGGGGGCAAGCGGTCCGGCATGGCGCTCGATCGTTGTGCGCAGGCGCAGGCTGCCATTGATACGCATCTGGCCGGTGGTATCGGCGCATGGAAGATGGCGGGCCTCCCGCTGGTGCGCTGAACCTGAAGCGATAAACGGAGAATCGGGATGAAGATGCGGGGGCTGATGATCGCGGCGGCGCTGACTGTGTCGGCCTGTGGCGGTGGTGAACAAAAGAGCGGGCAGGCGGCCGGGACCTTACCGGCCGGGGAGCAGCTTTCCCTCCGCCGTGCGCCGGTGGCCGATCTGAAGGCGGTCGCCGGGGAAATAGCGACCCGCGATCAGGCCGAGGCCCTGGCCCGCATTCCCGGCACTCTGGTTTCCCTTTCCGTCAAGGAAGGTGATTGGGTTAAGCAGGGGCAACGCATCGGCATGGTGGTCGATCAGCGTATCAATTATGAAACCAGCGCTTATGGCGCGCAGGCCGCCGCCGCCGAAGCGGAAGCGGCCCGTGCCCGCGCGGATCTGGCCCGTGTGCAGGATCTCTATAATAATAAGGTCTATGCGAAGGCTCGTCTCGATCAGGCGGTGGCTGCTTCGCGCGTGGCCGATGCACAGGCCGCCGCAGCGCGCGCGCAGCGCGGCGCGAGCGCCAGCGTTGCCGGGCAGGGGGCGATCCTTGCGCCCGCGACCGGGCGGGTGCTGCGCGCCGATGTTCCGGCAGGTTCGGTGGTGGCGCCGGGCATGTCGGTTGCGACCGTCACGGCGGGTGCGCCTGTCATAAGGCTGGAACTGCCGGAGTCGCTGGCAGGGCAGGTCCGTGTTGGTGCCAGGGTCGTTCTGACGGGCGATGAATTGCCCGCAGGATCGCGTCAGGGGCGGGTCGCTCAGGTTTATCCTGCGGTTTCGGGCGGACGCATCCGCGTTGATGCAACCGTGCCGGGCTTGTCCACCGATGTGGTCGGTCGCCGTGTCGCCGCCTCGATCGAAGTAGGACAGCGCGAGGCGCTGGTCGTGCCGCGCAAGTTCGTTACCACCCGCTATGGCATCGATTATGTCGATGTGGTTGGCAAGGATAAGCGGCTTTCCTCGGTTCCGGTGCAGACCGCACCCACCGCCGAAGCGGATAAGGTTGAGATGTTGAGCGGTGTTGCTGCTGGCGACACGCTGTTCGTCGCGGGTGCGGGCAAATGAATCTCGGCATTTCCGGGCGCCTGACGCGCGCTACCATTTCTTCTCCGTTGACGCCTTTGTTCCTGATGGCGGCGATCGCGGTCGGGTTGCTTGCGCTTTTTTCCATTCCGCGTGAGGAAGAGCCGCAGATCAGCGTGCCGATGGTCGATATTCAGGTGGCCGCGCCCGGCATGTCCGCCGCCGACGCAGTGGAACTGGTTGGCATTCCGCTCGAAACCATCGTCAAAAGCGTCGACGGTGTCGAGCATGTCTATACCCAGGCCGAAGATGATGGCGTGATGGTGACGGCGCGCTTCCTCGTCGGGTCGGACCCGGAGGATGCGGCGATCCGTATCGAGGAGAAGCTGCGCGCCAACTGGAACCGGAAACCGGCGGGCATTCCCGATCCGATGGTGACGGTACGCGGCATCAATGACGTGCCTGCGATCGTGCTGACGCTGACGCCGAAACCGGGGGCGGCGGGGCAATGGACCGACCAGTCGCTTTATGAGCTGGCGGGCAAGCTGCGCACCGAGATCGCCAAGGTCGATAATGTCGGCCTGACCTTCATCACCGGCGGTCGGCCAGAGCAGATCCGTATCCAGCCCGATCCGGCGAAGCTCAGCCAATATGGTGTGCCGCTGGGGAGTGTGATCGAGGCCGCAAGCCAGGCCAATCGCGCCTTTCCGGTCGGCACCGTGCGCGAAAATGGGCAGGCGGTTGCTGTCACTTCCGGCCAGACCCTCTCTTCCGCGCAGGAGGTGGGACTGCTGACGGTGCGTTCTGCCCGCGGTGCGCCGGTTTATCTGCGCGATGTCGCAACCGTCGAACAGGGGCCGAGCGAAGATCAGTCGCGTGTCTGGCGCTGGGCGCGGGAAGACGGGAAATGGGTAACGGCACCCGCCGTCAGCATCGCCATTGCCAAGCGGGCAGGCGCCAATGCCGTGGTGGTTTCCGATGCGGTGCGTGAGCGGGTCGAAACGCTGAAGGGTAAGCTGATCCCGGCGGGCGTCGATATTGCGGTTACGCGCGATTATGGTGAGACGGCGAATGAGAAAGCGAACGAACTGCTGTTCCATCTCGGCCTTGCCACCGTCTCCATCATTATCCTGATCGGTTTCGCGATTGGCTGGCGGGAAGCGGGGGTGACCGCTGTCGTCATCCCGACGACAATCCTGCTTACCATGTTCGCTTCCAACCTGATGGGCTATACGATCAACCGCGTCAGCCTGTTCGCGCTGATCTTTTCCATCGGTATCCTTGTCGATGACGCGATCGTGATGATCGAGAATATCGCGCGCCACTGGGGGATGAATGACGGACGCAGTCGTACGCAGGCAGCGATCGAGGCGGTTGCGGAGGTCGGCAACCCGACCGTGGTCGCGACCCTGACCGTCGTTTCCGCGTTGCTGCCGATGCTGTTCGTTTCCGGCCTGATGGGCCCCTATATGGCGCCGATCCCGGTCAACGCCTCGGCGGCGATGATCTTCTCCTTCTTCGTTGCGGTGGTGATCGCGCCCTGGCTGATGATCCGTTTTGCGCGCAAGACGCTGGCGCATGGCGGCCATGACGAATCCGATGGCGGCAGGCTCGGGGCGCTCTATGCAAAGGTCGCGCATCGCGTGATCGACAGCCGGACGAGCGCGCGCAATTTCCTGATCGGTGTCGGCGTGGCAACGCTCGTCGCCTGCTCGATGTTCTATTTCAAGGCTGTGACGGTGAAGCTGCTGCCGTTCGATAACAAGTCGGAGGTTCAGCTTGTCGTCGACATGCCGGAGGGAACGAGCCTTGAGGCGACCTCCCGCATCCTCGATCAGGCGACGGCGGTGGTCCGCACCATGCCCGAAGCGATCGCGATGGAAGCCTATGCGGGCACTTCTGCCCCGTTCAATTTCAACGGTCTGGTTCGCCATTATTTCCTGCGTGCAAAGCCGGAAATGGGTGATGTGATGGTGGAGCTGGCGCCCAAGGGCGACCGCAGCCGCTCCAGCCATGAAATTGCGCTCGATCTGCGAGAGAAGTTGAAGGCGATCACGCTGCCCGAGGGCGGGTCGATCAAGGTTGTGGAAACGCCGCCGGGGCCGCCGGTGCTGGCGACGCTGCTGGCCGAGATTTACGGTCCGGATGCGAAGACGCGTCGGGAAACGGCGACCGAGGTGGAAAAACTGTTCAAGTCGGTGCCCTATATTGTCGACGTCGATAACAGCTTTGGTCAGGAACGGCCGCGCCTGCGCCTCGTCCCCGAACGTGACCGGATCGATTATTATGGCCTTTCCGAGCGGAATATTCAGGACAGTATCGGTGCCCTGATGGGGAATATGACGGTCGGCTATGCGCCGCGCGGTGACGGGCGCGAACCTTTGCCGATCAGCATTGCATTGCCGCAATCTTCGCGGAGCTGGAGCCGGACGCTGGCGAGTACGCCGGTCGCGGTGACGCCGACCGGAAATCTGATCGAGCTGGGAGAGGTCGTCGATGCGCGGATGGAGAAGGGCAGTCCCGCCATTTTCCGCCGCGACGGGCGGTTCGCCGACATGGTGACGGCCGAACTGGCCGGTGCCTATGAAGCCCCCATTTACGGTATGATTGCGGTCAATGACGCGATCGATAAATATGACTGGAAAAAGGCCGGGCTCGACAAGCCAGAGGTTCGCCTCAACGGTCAGCCCGAGGATGAATCGGTGACCAGCCTGCTCTGGGATGGTGAGTGGGAGATTACCTGGGTCACTTTCCGCGACATGGGGGCGGCTTTCATGGTGGCGCTGCTCGGTATCTACATATTGGTCGTGGCGCAGTTCCGTAATTTCCGCCTGCCGCTGGTCATATTGACGCCGGTGCCGTTGACGCTGGTGGGGATCGTGCTGGGGCATATGCTGTTCAGCGCGCCCTTCACCGCGACATCGATGATTGGTTTCATCGCGCTGGCGGGTATCATTGTGCGCAACTCGATCCTGCTGGTGGATTTCATTCGCCACACGGCTGCGCCTGACAAGCCGTTGCGAGATACGCTGCTGGAGGCCGGTCGCATCCGCTTCAAGCCGATCGTGCTGACGGCGGCGGCGGCGATGATCGGTGCGGCGGTGATCCTGACCGACCCGATTTTTCAGGGGCTTGCAATTTCGCTGCTTTTCGGCTTGGCGTCATCGACCCTGCTGACCGTGCTGGTCATACCGGCCATTTATATTGTGCTCAGGGATGATGGGAGACCCGCGACGATATGATGGCACCGAACAGCACCGGAACCGAAATGCTGTGCGAGCGCGCGACTGAGGTTGCGGCCATGTTGAAACTCGTCGCCAATGAACAGCGTCTGTTGCTGTTGTGCCGGTTGAAGGAAGGCGAGGCCTCCGTCGGGGAAATGGTGGGCCTGTGCAACCTGTCCCAATCCAGCGTATCCCAGCATCTGGCCCGCATGCGGGAAGGCGGCATCGTGACCACGCGAAGAGAGCATACGACCATCTATTACAGCATCACGGATGCCAAGGTGCAGATGCTGCTCGATTTTCTGTGCGATCGTTTCGGTAAGGGTGGGGATGATGTGCCCTCCGCTGGAGCCGCCTAAAATATTATTGGGTCAGATGGATGCATCTGTCGACTTCGAAAATGCGGAAAAATGCGGGGCTATGTCTTGATCCGGTGAAAATCGGCCAGGGTTGGGGGCTTTTCGAGAGGCCGCAAATCGGTGGTCTTGCCGTTTTTGCGAAATGTAGCGGAAACCGAACAAAGGCTTGAACAATGCGGAGCTTCCCTTTCTCTGTCTTGCTGATGCCGGGCCTGCTCTGCGCTTGCGCGTCGGACATGCGCGTGCACGGTAATCCGGAGATCGGTGCCGATGCGGAAGCGCGGTCGCGTGACCTTGCCGACCGCTTTCAGAAGCAGCTTTTTGCGGCATTGACCGCCGCGTTGGAGCAGGAAGGGCCTGCCGGCGCGGTCGGGGTTTGCGCGGAGATGGCTCCGGCGATAGCCGCTCAGCTGTCCGAAGAAAGCGGCGCGGTGGTAAGGCGTACGGCGTTGAAGCCGCGCAACCCCTCTGCTGCGCCGGACTATAGAGAGCAGCAGGTGATGGAAGGCTGGGCCTCCTCCTCGCCAATGGGAGCCGATGGCAAGCCCGTAAGTTGGACCGGATGGAGCGATGATGGTTCCTTCCGCTATATGCGGGCCATTCCGACCATGCCCATGTGCCTTGTTTGCCATGGAGAGGCGGTTGCCCCCGATGTCGCGGCGGCAATTCACGCCCATTATCCGGGAGACAGGGCGACAGGCTTTCGGGCGGGAGAAATGCGCGGTGCCTTTTCGATCCGTTGGGACAAGGTGGCGCTTCGCCGGATCGCATTCCGAAAACGGATACCGGCTCTTTAGGGTCAGGACCCATTACTGACACCGTTGAGGCGCCCAAATGGCGATGCTATCGGGCCGAATGGCCCGCTGGGAAGGCTGGTTGCCTTTCCAAGGGCGATTGGGTTCGAGAGGGAAGCCATTTGGACGTCCCGCAGGGATTTGACCAAAATGGCCCAACGCTGCGTCGAAAAGCCTGGAAATATCGACATATT
>SBGG01000101.1 GCA_006226685.1 Sphingomonadales bacterium | reverse complement strand
TTGCGGGAAATGCCGCCGCCGTGGGACGTGTTGGGCATCAGCACGCAATAGCGCCCGGCAAGGCTGAGATAGGTGGTCAGCGCCGCGCCCTTGTTGCCGCGTTCTTCCTTGACGACCTGGATCAGCAGCACCTGACGACGCTTGATGACGTCCTGAATCTTGTAGCGACGGCGCAGCGACATGCGCTTGCGGCGCAGTTCGTCGGCGGCCTGCTCGTCACCATTGCTGCCTTTGCGGCGCGAAGGCTGCTGCGGGGCATCCTCTTCGTCGCCTTCGGCGCCGATCGCGGGCACATCCTCGACATTGTCGGTCGATATGCTTTCGTCGCTGGCCTGCTCGTCCGCGGCTTCCTCGCGCAATGCGGCCTCTTCGGCGGCATGCTCGGCTTCCTCGCGCAGCAGCGCTTCACGGTCTTCTCTCGGAATCTGGTAATAATCCGGGTGGATTTCCGAAAAGGCGAGGAAGCCGTGGCGATTGCCGCCATAATCGACGAATGCGGCCTGAAGCGACGGTTCGACCCGCGTCACCTTGGCAAGATAGATATTTCCTTTGAGCTGCTTGTGCTCGGCGGATTCGAAATCAAATTCCTCGATTCGGTTTCCCTTGACGACGGCGACCCGGGTTTCCTCCCGGTGGCGCGCATCGATCAGCATACGCATGGTCATTCATTATACTCCGGGCGCGGACGGGCCGGACGCAGGGTCGGCGGGCCGCGCAATTGCCAGGGGGCGCATCGTCCGGCCGCGCCATATATGGGCGGCGGAAATGGGCCCGGTTAAGTGGTATGGGTTTTAAGCTAGTGTCGAAAATCGTGTCTGTCGCAGAGGCATGGCCGGTCATGGTGCCGGACCCGATATGCGCCAACCATGCGTCAAGGCCGCCTGCGGGGCCCTGAAGTGATTGGGAATTATGCCTCATTGCAACGTCAACCTGTCGATATCGCGCGGATTTTCGGGGTTCCGAAGTCCGGCGGTAAAAATATGTCCCGTTCTTCCCTCGCGGGGGACAGGATCATGCATCATCATGGCTAGCATCAGTGGCAGTGCGGGGCAACAGGCCCCTTTGTTTTTTGTCCATCTGATCCTGTCGGCCGATCGCGCCGAAATGCAAAGAGCAACGACCTGATGGCATTGCCGGTTAAGCGTGTGCGGTGCCTGAATATTTCCAGACTGTGCCGCACCTGCATCAACGCAGCCCGATGATGCGGGTTATAATTCCATCTTTGTACTGAATATCCGGTTAATTCGACTGGACTGCCCCCCCCGATATTGGGCAAAAGCGCCTCATGATTTTTTCCGGCATCCTGATTTCGGCACTGATTGGGGGGATGGATGCAGGTTCTTCGGTGGGCATCGCGCCTGTTTCCATCGGTTCGTTCCTGTCCGCTTCGCTGTCGCCCGCCTATGCACGGCCGCCCCGGCGCATGCACAGCATTACCGTGCCGATACCGCCGCCCGCCAAAGGGGTGACCTTGCCGCGCGTCTATGGCCCGGCAGAAGATCCTTCGCGGCCGTTGGTGGTGATCGATCCGGGGCATGGCGGGCATGATCCTGGCGCGGTCAATCGCGACAAGGGGTTGAGGGAGAAGGATGTGACACTCGCGCTTGCGCTCGCGATCAGGGATGCGCTGGTCGCGCAGGGGCGGGTGCGCGTGGCGTTGACGCGGGAGGGCGACACTTTCCTGATGTTGCAGGAACGGGCGGATATGGCCCGGAAAATGGGCGCGGACCTGTTCCTTTCCATCCATGCCGACGCGGCCGACAACCCCGATGCGCAGGGCGCGACCGTCTATACCCTGTCGGAAACGGCATCGGATCGGGAGGCTGCGCGGCTCGCCGCCCGCGAAAACAGCGCCAATGTCGTCAACGGTGTCGATCTGGGCGATCAGGGCAATGCCGTGTCGTCGATCCTGATCGATCTGGCGCAGCGCGAGGCAATGGAGGCATCCTCCGGCTTTGCGGGGCTGCTTTATCGCGAGGCGTCGCCCTTCGTCCGCTTTCGCGGCCGCTATCATCGTTTTGCGTCGCTGATCGTGTTGAAGGCGCCGGATATGCCGTCCGCCTTGTTCGAGGCCGGTTATATCACCAGCGCGACCGATGCTGTGGTGCTCGGGGCAAAGGAAGGGCGTGGCCGGATCGCGGAGGGGGTCGCCAAGGCGATCGACGTTTATTTTGCCCGGCGCTCCGCATCGAACTGAGGTTCCTTTTCTCTCCGACATCCGGGGCGGGGCGTGTATCCGGTCGGCATGCTGTCTTTCTGCCTGATTTTCATGGTGCGAAAGAATGAGGAAATGGCCGGGCCCGCCTCGTCGGAACATTTTTAAGCGAAAAACCGGTTCCCACTTTTTCCGAAAATGCTCTAGAGCGATGCGGTCATGGATCAGAACGACACCGGATCGTCCGCAGAGGAGCAGTTCACCCACCGCGCAAGGCGGGACTCCGGCGATTCTCGTCCGGCGTTTCGTCGTTTGTGGGGTAATCGCTGGGTGCGCCGCGCCATATATGCGCTGGTGCCGCTGTTCCTGCTTGCCGGTATTTTCTGGTTCGCCTTCGCGCGGGATTTGCCCGATGCCTCGGCGCTTGCAGATTATGAACCGGCGCTGCCGAGCATCGTGCGCGATATTAACGGCGAGCCGATTACCAGCTATGCGCGCGAACGCCGGGTGCAGCTTCAATATGATGATTATCCGCCGCTGCTGATCCGCGCCTATCTGGCCGCGGAAGACAAGACTTTCTTCACCCATCATGGGGTGGATGTCACCGGCCTGCTGGGCGCTGTCGTCGATTATGTTTCGAAAATCGGCTCCGGCGCGCGCGCCAAGGGCGGTTCCACCATCACCCAGCAGGTGGCGAAAAACCTGCTGATCGGGGATGCCTATTCGCCGACGCGCAAGGTCAAGGAAATGATCCTCGCCTATCGCATGGAAAATGCGATGACGAAGCAGCAGATCCTCGAACTCTATCTCAACCAGATATTTCTCGGTCGCAACGCCTATGGCGTGCAGGCTGCCTCCCGCGCCTATTTCGGCAAGGATGTGGGCGATCTGAAACTCAACGAGATCGCCTATCTCGCCATCCTGCCCAAGGGACCGTCCAATTATCGCCCGGAAAGCGCGACCGGCCATGCCCGCGCGCTGGAGCGGCGCAACTGGGTGCTGGGGGAAATGCTCGACAATGGCTGGATCACGAAGGCGCAGCGCAATGAGGCCGCCGCCCAGCCGCTCGGTACGGTTCGCCAGCATGGCGCCTTGTTCGATGAAGGTGAGGTCGCCTCGGGCGGCTATTATATCGAGGAGGTCCGCCGCCGGTTGATGGAGCGTTTCGGCGAAACGGAAAAAGATGGCCCCAACAGCGTTTACGCCGGTGGTCTGTGGATCCGGACGCCCTATGACGCCACCATTCAGCAATCGGTGACCGATGCGCTGCGCGCGGGCCTGCTGCGTTATGATGCGGGCAAGGGCTGGTCCGGGCCGGTCGCGTCGATCGAGATCGACGATCAGTGGGCGCGTCGCCTCGCCAGCAGCTTCAGAAGCGTCGATTATAAGGACTGGAAGATCGCGGTGGTTCTGTCTCGACAGGGGGGGAGCGCGCGGATCGGCTTTGCCAATGGCGATACCGGGACCTTGCCGGCGTCGGCGGCGCAGCTTCCCTACCGGAAGATCGGCGGTCCTGCCTTCAACGGCATGAAGCCGGGTGATCTCATCGTGGTCGCGCCGGTAGGGGGCGACAGCTATGCGTTGCGCAACATACCCGAAGTGTCCGGCGGCATGGTGGTCGAAGGGGTGCGCACCGGCCGCATTTACGCGATGCAGGGCGGGTTCGATTCGCATCTGTCTTCCTACAACCGCGCGACCCAGGCGCAGCGTCAGCCCGGCTCGACGATCAAGCCGTTCGTTTATGCCGCCGCACTCGACAATGGCATGACGCCTGCGTCGATCATCGTCGATGGACCGTTCTGCGTGTGGCAATCGGCGCGACTCGGCCAGAAATGCTTCAAGAATTTCGGCGGGAGCGGTGCCGGGCCGCAGACGATGCGCTGGGGCGTCGAGCAATCGCGCAACCTGATGACGGTGCGCGCGGCCTCGCAAACCGGCATGGAACGGGTGGTGCGCACGATCAAGTCGATGGGTATCGGCGATTATCAGCCCTATCTTTCCTTCGCGCTCGGCGCCGGGGAAACCACGGTCGAGAAGATGGTCAATGCCTATGCGGCGCTCGCCAATCA
Source organism: Sphingomonadales bacterium (assembly GCA_006226685.1). Taxonomy (GTDB): domain Bacteria; phylum Pseudomonadota; class Alphaproteobacteria; order Sphingomonadales; family Sphingomonadaceae; genus Sphingobium. Next base: position 26,343 of record SBGG01000101.1, on the reverse strand, counting down.
TGGCCGGTTGCTGGAACCCAAGGTGATCGATTTCGCGCAGGATCGTCATGGTAAGGTGGTCTGGCCGGAGAAATGGCGGCCTTGCGATGGCTGCAACGCGCCGGACTGGGACGGCAAGCCGATGCCGCGTTTCGGTGCCGACGGGCGTCAGGCGATGGACGCGATGACCGCCTATCAGGTGGTGCATATCACCGAGGGCGTGATCCAGCGCGGCACGGCGACGGTGCTTGCCGATCTCAACCGGCCGCTGTTCGGCAAGACCGGCACGACCAACGGCCCGACCAATGTCTGGTTCGTTGGCGGATCGCCGGACATGGTCGCGGGCGTCTATCTGGGTTTTGATACGCCGCGGTCGATGGGCGGCTATGCGCAGGGCGGGCGGATCGCCGCGCCGATCTGGAAGCAGGCGATGGCGCCGATCCTGAAGGACATGCCGAAAACGCCGTTCATTGCGCCGCCCGGCATCCGCATGGTCCGGGTCGATCGCCGGTCGGGCAAGCGCATTTATGGCGCCTGGCCGACCAATGAAGCGAAACCGGCGGTCATCTGGGAGGCGTTCAAGCCCGAAACGGAACCGCGCCGTACCATCCGCAAGGACGAGATGGAGGCGCAGAGCAAGGCGGCCGAAGCCGCCGCGCGGGCCCGCGCGCGCCAGACCAGCCGCGACAGTGATTTCTTGCAGCGCGAGGGCGGAATATATTAGGGCGGATCGGGAGTCGGTCCGAACGGAGCGGGAAGACGGTAACAATGCGAGGGGGCCGAAGGCTTGTCGCAAGGTTCCGCCGCTTCCGTCAGGACTGAAAGGCGTTCGGCCATAGGGCCGCCCTATCTGATTGGAGAGTTCGAATGCGCGCAGAAGCGCAAGCCTATGTTGACCGTATCGATGCCGCGCTTGGCCTGTTACGGCGTTTCCTCGACTGGGATCGTGCGCTGCGCCGTCTCGATGAACTCAACGCGCGTGTCGAAGACCCGACGCTGTGGGACGATCAGAAGCAGGCGCAGGAGGTGATGCGTGAGCGTACCCGTCTCGATACCGCCATTTCCGCGACCCGCGCGATTGAGAGCGAGAAGAACGATACGGTCGAACTGATCGAGATGGCCGAGGCCGAAGGCGACGAGGCGATGGCCGATGAGGCGGTGGCGTCGCTCGCGACGCTGGCCGAGCGGGCGGACGAGGACAAGATCAAGGCGCTGCTCGCCGGCGAGGCCGACAGCTATGACACTTATCTTGAAATTCATGCCGGCGCGGGCGGCACGGAAAGCCAGGACTGGGCCGAGATGCTGATGCGCATGTATCAGCGCTGGGCCGAAAAGCGCGGTTACAAGGTCGAGGTCGTCGATTATCAGGCGGGCGAGCAGGCGGGCATCAAGTCGGCGACGCTGCTCATCAAGGGCGAAAACGCCTATGGCTATGCCAAGACGGAGAGCGGCGTGCACCGTCTCGTGCGTATTTCGCCTTATGACAGTTCGGCGCGGCGCCATACCAGCTTTTCGTCGGTATGGGTCTATCCGGTGATCGACGACAATATCGATATCGAGATCAACCCGGCCGACCTTAAAATGGATACCTACCGCGCATCCGGCGCTGGTGGTCAGCACGTCAATACCACCGATTCGGCGGTGCGCATCACCCACGTCCCCACCGGTATCATCGTCGCCTGTCAGAATGACCGGTCGCAGCACAAGAACCGCGCAACCGCGATGAACATGCTGAAGGCCCGTCTCTATGAGAAGGAACTGGCCGAACGCGAGGCGGCGGCGAGCGGCGAATATGCCGCCAAGACGGAAATCGGTTGGGGGCACCAGATCCGCTCCTATGTGCTGCAGCCCTATCAGATGGTGAAGGATCTGCGCACCGGGGTGGTGTCGTCCTCACCCGACGATGTGCTCGACGGGGCGCTCGATCCCTATATGGCCGCGGCCCTGTCGCAGCGCGTGACGGGCGAGAAGGTCGAGGTAGAGGACGTCGACTGATGCCGGAAGCATCGCGCGAAAAAGTGGAACTCGGCTTTTCGCGACAAGGATGCGCCGGCAAAAGCGGAATGCGCGCACGCGCCGCCATGGTGGCGTTCGCCGGGGTCGTCGTGCTGACGGCCGGGTGCCGCATGGTGACGGGCGAACCCGAAGAGGGGGAGGAGCGCCGTTCGAGCGCGTCGAATTTCCCCAAGGCGGACCGGCCGATCGCGCCGATCGTTTCGACGCGCTATGCGAGCGAGGAAGCGCGCGACCGGCTGGGCGAGGCGGAAGACATCATGGAACGGGCGGGGATCAGGCCCGGCATGACCGTCGCCGATATCGGTGCGGGCGAAGGCTATTATACGGTCCGGCTGGCAAAACGCGTCGGCCCTTCCGGGCGTGTGCTGGCGCAGGATATCATGGCCGAGGTGATCGATGCGCTCGGCCAGCGCGTGAATCGCGAACATTGGGATAATGTCAGCGTGAAGCTGGGCACGCCCGATGATCCGCGTCTGCCCGCGAACAGCTTCGATCGGATCATGATGGTCCATATGTATCATGAGATCGAGGAGCCTTACGCGTTTCTGTGGAATTTGCGTCCGGCGCTGAAACCCGATGGCGAGGTGATCGTGGTGGATGCGATGCGCCCGATCGAACAGCATGGCACGCCGCCCAAATTGTTGATCTGCGAATTTGGTTCGGTCGGTTATCAGCTTATCGATCTTGAGCCCCGTCCTTCGGCGGGCGGCTATATGGCGCGGTTCCGCATTGTCGGTGCGCGGCCGGATCCGGATGACATCCGCCCATGTGCTCTGGTCACTGAATAGTATCGATTCAGATGCGCTACGTCCTGTCACGACAGAGGGATTGCGACAGGGCAAGGGGTCGGTTCCAGACCGCACTACGGATAATCGGGGAGGCGCTTCGTTTGCGATTGTCCGCAAGGATGCGGGATGGTGCTGACCCTATAGGGACTTGCTGATCGAGCAGGCCGCCGGGCCCAGAATGACGATGAACAGCGTCGGCAGGATGAACAGGATCAGCGGTACCGTCATGATCGCGGGCAGGCGCGCGGCCTTCGCCTCGGCGCGCATCATGCGCTCATGCCGGAATTCGGCGGAAAGGACCCGCAGGGCAGAGGCCAGCGGCGTACCATATTTCTCCGTCTGGATCATCGTGGTGACGACGCCTTTCAGCGCTTCCAGATCGACCCGGTTGGCGAGATTTTCGAAGGCTTGGCGGCGCTCGGTCAGGAAGGACAGCTCGATCGCCGTCAGCTGGAATTCGTCCCCCAGTTCGGGATAGGCTCGACCCAGCTCCTTGGCGACGCGGGCAAAGGCGGCATCGACGGTAAGCCCCGCTTCGGCGCAGATCACCAGCAGGTCGAGCGCATCGGGAATGCCCTTGCGAATGGCGGCCGCGCGCTTCGAGATCATGTTCTGGAGATAGATGTCCGGCCCTTTATAGCCGAGGATCGTCAGCCCCGCGACGACGCCATAGGCCTTGAGCGGGCTCCAGTCCGCGAACATGCTGGTGCCGTAAACGAGGAAGGCCGCCGTCCCGCCCAGCACGATCGGCGCGATCAGCCGGCTGAAAATCACCGCGACGGCAAGGTCTTTCGAACGAATGCCGGCCTGCGCCAGCTTTTTCTGGGCGACTTGAAGCTGATCGTCCTGCAGCACCTGCATTTTTTGCAGCAACGCCCGCATCCGGTCGGTGCTCTCGCGCTGATGCACCAGCTTTGCGCGCCTTTTGGTGGCAGAGGCGGTGATGCCCGCCTTCAGCTGCTCGCGCCGTTCGTTGAGCGCCTTGACGCGCTTGGCCATCGGATCGCGCACCGTCGCCGCCGCATACATGGCGACGAGCACGGCGACGGTCGCGAGCGCCGCGAGCAGGGTCGCGACATCGGTGGCGGTCAGGCCGAAAAGGGTGGTGCTGGCGGGAGGAGTAGCTGGCATCGTATCAAATCTCGAAATTGATCATCTGGGCCATGATGAACACGCCGATGGCCATCCAGCCCATGCCGCCGAGGCCGACGAGCTGCATCAGGCTCAGTCCGAACAGCCCGGCCGGATCAGGGGTGAAGAAAGACGACATATATTTGAAGTTGATCCAGCTGATGAGGCCGAAGACGATGAAAGGCAGCGATCCGATGATCCACGCCGAAGCCTTGGATTCGGAGGACATCGCCGCGATCTTCAGCTTCATCTGCGCGCGCTGGCGCAGCACGGTAGCGAGGTTGGCCAGCGTTTCGGCGAGGTTGCCGCCGGTTTCGCGCTGAATATTGAGGGTGATGCAGAAGAACTGGAACTCGGGCGTGCCCAGACGTTCGGCCGTCTCGGCGAGGGCCTGATCCATCGTCTTGCCGATCTTGATCCGTTCGGTGACGAGCCGGAACTCCTCGCCGACCGGCCCCGGCACCTCGGTCGAGACAACCGTCAGGGTTTCGGCAATGGGCAGGCCGGAACGCAGGCCGCGCACCATCAGTTCCAGCGCGTCGGGAAAGTTGATGGTGAACTTTTTGATGCGACGGGCGATCAATATGCTCACATATTTATGCGGCAGGCCCAGTCCCGCGGCGGTGCCGACGAACAATGCGGTAAGCGGTGCCCAGCCACGGAAGAGCCCCAGCCCGGCAACGAGCAGGGTGATGATCGCGCAGGCAATCATATATTGGTTGAGCGTCCACTTCTTGCCGGTCATGCGCAGGCGCTTGGCCAGATTTTCCGGATTGGGAATCAGTGATGTGAGCGGGCTTGCCTCCGGCCTGTGGGTCGCGATCGCCTTGCGCATGCGCGCTTCGATCTGCGTTTCCCCGGTTGCGCTGTGGCGGGCAAGTGCGGCCGCCAGACGGCGCGACTGGACCTTGGAAGCCGACGGACCGGAAAGGGCGAAAATCAGCAGCGTCATCATGCCGAACAGCATGAGGATGAGGAGGATCAGCTTAACGTCCATCGGTCAATCGCCCCATATTCGCTCTTAGTCGGCTTCTTTTATCTGCTTCGCGCCCCGCTTGGGCAGAAGATCCCTGAAATCCCCGAGTTTTTCGAGCAGGGATCCGCCCTTGCGACCCGCTGCGGCCGGTTCGCCGGACAGGTCGAGTATCTGGCCGAGTGCGGCGGCATAAGTCTGGCCGAGTTTGCTGTTCTTCGCGACTTCGGCCAGCGGCTTGCCCAGCTTGGCGGCCTGCGCGGCAAGGCGCATGTCATAGGGCAGGACGATATCGATCTTATGCTCGATCGACTGTTCGAAATCCTTGCGCGCGATTTCGAGCGCATTGGCCTGCATCTTGTCGGCGACGACCAGAGTTTTCACATGCGGTGCATTGGCGCGCAGCCAGGACAACATACGGATGGTATCGCGCGCGGCGGCCAGCGTGATCTCGGTCACCACCACCGCAACCTGTATGTCGGCCATCAGCTGCGGAAACTGGATCAGCGTCTGGCGTGGCATGTCGACGACGCTGCATTCGAACGCGCCGCGAAATTCCTCCAGCAACTGGTGAAAGGCGCCGCCATCGGTCAGCATTGGCTGGTTGATCGGGGCTTCGGCTGAAAGGATGGCGAGCTTTTCGGAGGCGCGCACCATTGCCCGCTCGATGAACAGGCCGTCGATGCGGCTCGGATTTTCGATCGCGTCGATCAGGCCGCGGCCCGGTTCGAGATCGAGCGTCAATGCATCGGTGCCGAAATGCAGATCGAGGTCGAGCAGGGCGGTGGATCGCCCGGCCTGTTCGCTCATCAGCCAGGCGAGCGACGTCGCGAAAGTCGACGCGCCCACGCCGCCGCGCACGCCGATCACGGCGGTGGCGACATGGGTGTGGCCTTCGCCATGCTCCTGACGCGGCGCCATGAAGGCCGCCTGCGCATTGATGAGGGCATCGCGGACATGATCAATGTTGAGCGGCTTCAGCAGATAGTCCTGAATGCCGCTGGCCAGCAGGTCGCGATAGAGGCGGACATCGTTCACCTGACCGCAGGCGATGACGATCGTGCCCGGCTCGCACACTTCGGCGAGGCTGTTGATGTCGGTCAGCGGATCGATCGATTCCGACATGTCGACGAACAAGATCTGCGGGCTGGCGCTGACCGAGAGCGACTGGACGGCATTGCGCAGACCGCCCTTGAACACCCGTTCCGCCTGCCAGCCCATCTCGGCGGTAACGGCGGTAAGGATGCCGACGCTGGTGTCGTCGCAGGCATAGGCCTGGAACATGTCGCGGCCACCCGGGCCCAGTTTAAACGGAGCGTTCATGCTCAGTTGCCTCCCGCGCTGATGGATTGCAGGCCGCCCGCGCCGGTCGGGGCCTTTTCACGATAAGTCTGGATCGCCCGGTTGGACGTGGCGGTACGCAGGTCGCTATCGGTGCTTTCACCCCGGACCAGATCCTCAGGATTGGCGACCATCGCGGCGAGATTGCCGTTGACCGCGCAGCCGAAGTTGGAGGAGGTGCCGCCGACCATGTCGCTTTCCTGCTTCGTGGTCCAGTCGGGGCAGCCCGGCACGGAGGCGCTGGCGCGACGCAGGATCAGGCGGACCGATCCTGCGGGGGGCGTTCCGGCCATGGCCGATGCATCTGCGCCGATCATCATGCCGCGCCGGCCGAGGATGGCGTTGATGTCATCCTGAGCCGCCGTCGGGATGGCCGCGCCGCTGGGCGCGAGCGCAATCTTGTCGCCATAGGCGACGTTGAGCGAATCAAGCCAGCCGCCCAGGCGATCTTTCTCCGCCAGAGAGAGGCCCGGGCCGCCGTCGATCCGCACATCGTAGAGGAAGGTGGCGTAGCTGACGACCGGTTGATGCACCGACTGGACACCGCGGCTGAAATTCGGCTGGCCGCCGTCGCCGCAGGCGGCGAGAGGCAGAATGGCCGTCGCGATCAGCGCCGTGCGGGACAGGATGCGGGAAAAATCATGGGTCATGGCTGGCGTCCTTCCCATCAGAATGTGAAGCCGGGGCCGACTTCGGCCTTGGCGGTTTCGGCGCGGCGGGTTTTGCGGTTTCGGCGCGGCTCCTGCACCGAAGCCTGAGGCGTGATTGCCTGACCCGTGGCGGGATCGGCCGGCGGAACCGAGGGCGCAACCGACGGCATTTGCGGCTTCGCGCCGCTCACCCCGTCCGCGCCCTGCTGCAGCAATAGCCCCTGCATCGGAGTCGCGCTGCGGAAACCGTCGGTGGGCAGATGCACCTCACTCGCGTTGATCGGTCGGACCAGATAGGGAGTCACCACGATCACCAGTTCCGTCTCGTCCCGCTGATACCGACGCGATTTGAACAGGCTGCCGAGGATCGGCAGATCGCCCAGACCCGGCACCTTATCGACCGCGTTAGACGTGCCGTTATTGAGCAGGCCCGCGATCATGAAGGCCTGACCCGAACCAAGTTCGACCGTGGTTTCCGCGCTGCGGCTTTTGAGCGCGGGTACGCTGGCGCTGATCGAGAAGTCGAGGCTGGAAACGGTCGGGCGGACGCGAAGAGAGATGCGCCCGTCGGCCAGCACCGTCGGCGTGAAGGCGAGCTGCACGCCATATTGCTTGAACTGGATGCTGTTGCCCTGCGTCCCGTTCGAGATGGTATAGGGATATTCGCCGCCAGCGAGGAAACTGGCCGTCTCACCCGAAAGCGAGGTCAGGTTCGGCTGGGCCAGCGTGGTTGCAAGGCCGGAGTTTTCCGCGAGATCGAGCGCGCCCGCGACGTCCATGCCGAACATCTTGGCGATGAAGCCCAATGTGGTGCTGCCATCGGCGGGTTGATTGAAAGTGAAGGACCCATATGTGTTGCTGGTCGGGTCCATGTCGAAGCTGCCGAAATTGCGGGTGGTGCGACCGACATAGCCGCCGAAGCTGCCTCCGCTGCGATCGAAGGTGCTCCAGTTCATGCCGATCTGGTGGACGAGGCTGCGGCTCACTTCGGCGAATTTCACCTGCAGGTTGACCTGTAGCGGCGTCGCAGTGCGCAGGCGGCTGACCACCGTCACCGGAAGGCCGGGGCCGCTGGCGAAGGCCTGCACCAGCCGTTCGGCTTCGGCCGCATCCTCCGGCGCCTTCACGGTGCCGGTCAGCAGATAGAGGCCGTTCATCTTCGACACGGTGATTTCGGCTTCGGGCATGGCGAGCTTCAGCATCTGGTCGATGCTGGTGAGGTTGTTGCCCACGCGCACGATTGTGGAATAGAGCGCCTTGCCGTTGGCGGATGTCACCGTGACGGCGGTTTCACCGGCAGCTTTCGCAAGGATATAGATTTGCGTCTGCGACCGGACGACGACATCGGCAATGTTCGGGTTGGCGACGATCACATCGCTCATCCGGCCGGACAGGTTCACGACCCGGCTGGCGCCGACCGACATCAGCATGACGCCATTGTCTGTCGTTCCGGCAGCAGGGGCAGCGGCGACTTCCCCGGCGGGCAGGAAAACCGCGCCGGAAACCGTTGCGAGGGCGCAGATCGCCGCCGCAGTCAATTGGATCCGCTTCATCTCAGTTTCCCTTCAGTTCGACTTCGTCGACGGAGGCCCCGCGCGCCACGCGCACGATCGGCCCCTTGGGCTTGTTCTCTTCGGCGACCTTGCGCACGGGCATGGTGCGGCGTTCGAACCGCGACACATCCGCGCCGGTCGAAAAGCTGATGCGTCCGTCGTCCGGGCGCGCGGCGATGCTGGCGAGCGCCTGCTTTTCCGCCGCCGGGTCATTGCCGTCGGGCAGGGTGACATCGCCATTGGCGATCGCCGCGTCGAGATCCTGCCGGTTGTCGGCGATCGACCGCAGCGAGAGCGAAAGCTGGCCGACGGTCTGGGCGACCGCGATCTTTTCCGCGATGCGCGGCGTTACTTCCAGCGTGACGTTGGAATAGGTCTTCACCACCGGCTGACCGTTTTCGTCCATCGCATTGGTGCGCTGGTCCGTGGCGAGCACGCGCAGGTTGCGGACGACGGTTTCGGCGACCTTCAGCGAATTGTCGGCCTCGTCACCCTGTATCTGCTGCGTCACCAGCAGGTCGACGCGATCGCCGGGGAAAATGAAACCTGCTACCGAGCTTTGCTGCGACACCGGAACGGTGACAGCGCGCATGCCCGCGCCGAGGGCGGCGGCAAGGAAGCCGCGTTCGCCCGGCTTGATAAGGGCGCCCTGCGTCACCGGCTGACCGGCGGTGATGGCGTTGCGTACGACGCTGCCCTGCAAGGCCTGCGGTTCTGCCTTGCCCTTCAGATAATAGGCTTCCTCAAGCAGTTCCTTGGGCCAGGGCTGGAACCGAAAGCTCTGTTCGTCGATGATCGTGCCGACGGGCAAGGCTTTGGTCGCGACCAGAACGAACGGGCCGTTTTCCTGATTGGCCACGGCCGAGGCCGTGGCTCCGGGTGCGCCGCCGCTGCTCGCGCTGAACATCGATCGTGCCATTAGCGCCGCCGCGATCGCAATCACGAGCGCCCCCACCAGCAGCGCTGCTTTTTTCACATCCATGACGAACCTTGTCCTCCAAGCCGGAAAAATCTGGTCTTCCAGGCCCAATTATTATGCAAACTGGTAAAGAATCCGTTCACCAACCAACCATATTGCGGCGAGCGAGATCGCTACCCCATAAGGAACCTCGGGTTGCCCCACCCGTTTGTTGACCTTGTGATGGATCACCGTGACCAGCGTGACGATGCCGCCCAATAGCGCCATAATGACCAGAAGGAGGGTCAGCGCCTGCCACGGAAACCAGAGCGCGACCGCAGCGAGCAGCTTGACGTCGCCGCCGCCCATCATGCCGAGCGCGAAGAGAAAGGCGAAAATACCGAATATGCCGATGCCCAGCGCGACCTGCAGCGCCATGTCCGGCCATGCCGGAAGGCCGCTCGCCAGCCAGTATAGCGGCGCAAGGCAGGCAATCGCGATATTGAGGCGGTTGGAAATGATGCGGGATCTTATGTCGGTGACGGCTGCCGCGACCAGAAGGCCGGCCAGCAGGCACAACAAGACTATCCTGATATATTCCCCGCTCATGCTGTCGGGGTCTAGACGCAATGGCTTACCAATCCGTAAATGGCGCGTTAAGACCATGAGGTGCCCTTAATCCGCGATGATTGACGAAGTCTCCGACATATGGTTCGCCCCCGATGGCTGGCCGATTCGCCGCGCGCGGATCGATGCCGGGGATGGTTTGGCGGGAAAGCGCGGTTCCCTGCTATTCCTCAGCGGGCGCGGCGATCATATGGAGAAATATGCCGAAACCCTCGGCGACTGGGCGGGCCGGGGGTGGACGGTCGAGAGTTTCGATTGGCGCGGGCAGGGCGGCTCGGGGCGGCTCGGCGCGGACCGCATGCTGGGCCATGTCGAGGATTTCGAAAGCTGGATCGCCGACCTTGAGGCCTATGGCGCCGAATGGCAGGCGCGCACGCCCGGGCCGCACGTCATGGTCGGCCATTCCATGGGTGGCCATCTGCTGTTGCGCGCGCTGGCGGAAAAGCGGGTCAAGGCCGATGCGGTGGTGCTGATCGCGCCGATGCTCGGCATCAATGCCGCGGGTCTTCCTCATGCGCTGGGCGGGGGTATTGCCGCGCTTGCCTGCGCGCTCGGCCATGCAGACCGGGCGCTCTGGTCATCGGTCCACCATGAACCCGCCAGGGTGGAAGCGCTGCGCAACCGGCTGACCCATAGTCATGCCCGGTTCGAACAGGAACTGCATGTGCGCCGGGAACGGCCCGAACTGGTGCTGGATGCGCCGAGCTGGAGTTGGTTGCGCGCGGCCTATCGCTCGATCCACTGGCTGGAGCGGCCCGGCGTGATCGAGGCGATCGTCACACCGGTACTGATTCTCGCCAGCCGGGCCGACCGGCTCGTCACCGCTTCGGCGATTGCGCGGATGGGACGGCGTCTGCGCCATGGACAAATGCATTTCTACGGGCAAGAAGCCGCGCATGAGATATTGCGCGAGGTCGATAGCGTACGCGACGACGCGCTGGCGCGGATCGATGCCTTTCTGGACGAACAGGCGCCGCCGCCGGAAGGACGGGAATGACGGCAGGTGAGATGAGTGCGGGCGGGCAATGCTATGATGCGGTGATCGTCGGTGCGGGGATGGCGGGGGCGAGTCTGGGGGCGGAACTCGCCGCCCATATGTCGGTGCTCATCGTCGAGATGGAGGATCAGCCCGGCTATCATGCGACCGGGCGTTCCGTTGCCTTCTGGTCGGAAAGCTATGGCGGCCCGGCTGTCCGCCCGCTGACCCGCGCATCCGGCCCGTTGCTGATGCGGCCCGATCCCGACCTGGCCGATCATGGTTTTCTGCTGCCGCGCGGCGGGCTGCATATCGGCCGGGCCGAGGATGCGCCGCTGGCCCGTGCGATGGTTGCCGATTTCGGCGATGACGGGCTGTTTCAGCCGTTGGACGAAACGGAAATGCGTAGGCGCGTTCCGGGGCTGCGGCCGGAATGGACGGTGGGGCTGGAGGAAGCCGGGCTGCGGGGCATAGATGTGGCGGGTCTGCACGCGGCTTGCCTCGGCCAGTTCCGCAGGCGCGGGGGCGCGCTTTACCGCCGCAGCCGGTTTGTCGGTGCGCGCAGACAGAGCGATGGCGTCGGGTGGGAGGTAGAGCTTTCCACCGGTGCTGTCCGCGCCGGGGTGCTGGTGAATGCTGCGGGGGCGTGGGCCGATGATGTGGCGCGGGGGGCGGGGGTGCGCCCGGTCGGTATCGCGCCGCTGTTGCGCACGGTCGCGCAGATACGGGTGGATCCGCCCGTCCCCGACGACATGCCGCTGGTGCTGGATATTGCGCAGCGTTTCTATTTCAAGCCGGTCGGGGGAGGGCGCATCTGGCTGACCCCGCATGACGAGCAGCCCTCTGCCGCGGTCGATGCCGCGCCGGATGAAATCGACGTGGCGATCGCGATCGAGCGCCTGCAATCGGCCGTCGACTGGCGGGTCGAGGCGGTCGAACGGAAATGGGCGGGGCTACGCAGCTTCGCCCCTGATCGTAAGCCGGTTTATGGCCGCGACCCGGACGTGCCAGGCTTTTTCTGGTTTGCGGGACAGGGCGGTTTCGGTATCCAGACCGCATTGGCCGCTGCCCGGCTGGGCCGCGGCCTGATCGTCGGCGGTTCGCCCGACCCGATATTGGAAGGCATTGACGTGCAGGACTATGCGCCGGAGCGGTTTCGCTGACCGGTGGCGAAAGGGGCATATTTTACATTCGAAACCGGTTTCCCCGCCCCTTGAAAATGCTTAGGCTGGCTTGCCTCCCAACCCTGAACAGGAGCAGTTATGGCCCATAAATTCGTGATCGAGCAGAACAAGGCGGGTGAATATGTCGCCAAGTTCAAATATAATTCCGAGATCATCTTCTGGACCGAAGGCTATAAGAGCAAGGCGTCGGCCCGTAATGCGATCGAATCGATCCTGAAGAACGGGCCGGGTGCACCGGTTGAGGAAGACTGAGCTTTTCCGGATGTTTCCTGACGCGCGATCGTCACCATGACGATGCTGGGCGCGATTATTGCCGGAGGCGCGGCGCGTCGTTTCGGCCGGGACAAGGGGGCCGCGCTGCTGGGTGGCGCGGCTCTTGTCGATCATGTTGTCGCGGCGCTGGGGTCGCAGGTGGATGAATTGGTGATCGTCGGCCGGTCATGGCCGGGGCTGACGATGCTGGCCGACCGGCCCCATGCCGGAGAAGGGCCGCTCGGTGGTCTCAATGCGGCGTTGCACCATGGCCGCGCCGCCGGGCATGAAGCGGTGCTGTGCGCCGGATGCGACACGCTGCCGGTGCCGCCCGATCTGGCGACGCGGCTGGGGCCGGGACCGGCGGTGGTAGAAAACCACTGGCTGATGGGGATATGGCCGACAGTCCTTGCCGATGATCTCGACCGCTGGCTGAGCGATCAGGCCGACCGTTCGATCCGCGGCTGGATGCGGCGGGCGGAGGCGCGGCGCATGGCGTTCGACCGGGATTTCATCAACATCAACACGCCCGATGCGCTGGCCGAGGCCGAGCGGAACTTGCGGACCTGATCCGGCCCGTTCTTAACCGGGCCCGTTCTTAACCGGGCCCGTTCTTAACCGGGCCCATTCCTAATCGGGCCCATTCCTAATCGGGATAGCCGAGCTGCGCCCGCATATCGATGGCGTCGATGATCTTGCCGCCCGCCATGAACACCGCGCCCGTACAGCAGAGCGCGAGCAGCTTGCCCCCGAAACCGGGATATTGCTGCATATAGACGATGCCGCGCTCGGTCGCGCCCAAGGCCAGCGCATAGATGATCGCAAACGCCTCGAACTTCGTCTTGATGACGAAGAGGCGGCGGATCTTCCGGGCGACCTTGGTTAGCATTTCGTTAAAGTATCAGGGTGCGGTCAAAGGTTGCAAATGGGTTAACCATGATTTGCAAGTGTGCCCGGTTGCCGCATCGGGCCTCCGGTTCTGGCCCGGGGGGTGGGTCAGATATCGGCGGGCAGCCCCAGATGATCGATCAGTGCGGCCCGCGCCCGCTCGATCGTCCCGATCAATGCGGGGTCGGCGAGATGTTCCGGCGCGATGCTTTCCGGCCAGTGGCGCTCTATCACCGCGCCGATCCCTTCCAGCTTCGTTTCGTCGACGAGGAAGCGTGGATCGATGGTTGCGGGATCGGCGACGACGCGCAGGCGCAGGCAGGCCGGCCCGCCGCCATTGGCCATGGATTCGCGCACATCTACCGGCACCACCCGGCGGATTGGGCCATTGCCCGCGATCAGCCGGTCGAGATAAGCGGCGGTGCTGGCGGTTTCCATGCATTCGCCCGGTACGACGAGAGTCATGGCCCCGTCCGGCGGAGTCACGAGCTGGGCGTTGAAGAGATAGCTTTTGATTGCATCCGCCAGCAGGACTTCCGCATCCGGCACTTCGACGATCACCGCCTCCGGCATTTTCGCCTTCAGGTCGGCGAAGAAACCGTCCCGGTCGGCAAAGGCGCGTTCATGGGTGAAGAGCACCGGTCCGTTGGCGACTGCGACGACATCATTGTGAAAAGCGCCTGCGGCGATGGCGATTTCGGACTGTTCGACGAACAGCGCGCGGTCGGGCGACAGGCGATGGGCGCGAGCAATCGCCTTGCTCGCCTCAATATGTTGCCGCGCCGGAAAACCGCCGCCCGCGCGGCCATAGACGAAAATCTCGACGCCCGCTTCGCCATGGGACGGGGCGAGGCGCATATGGTTGGCGGCGCCTTCATCGCCATAGGGGGCCGGAATTGGGCCATGCACGGCAAAGGCCTGTTCGTCGGCGAAGGCGAGCCGCAACTGGCGCAGCATATGCGGCCATTCATGGCTGCGGTGCGGCATGGTGACGAGATTGGCGACCGACAGATGGCAGCGCCCGTCCGCCGTGTCGGGCGCAGGGGAAACGGTCGCGGCATTGGCTGCCCACATGGAGGACGCCGACAGGGCCGCCGCGCGGATATGCGGCTCGGCCCCGCGCACATCGGTGGCAAGGCTCGCCAGCCAGCCATGGTCCGGGCGCGGTTGCGGCAGGAAGATGCCCTGCGTCAGGCCCAGCGCAAGATTGGCGCGCATCTTCGCCAGTCCCTGCAACGCCGCCGCGCGCGGATGAGACACCGCGCCCGCATGACGGGCCGAGGCAAGATTGCCGGGGGAAAGGCCCGCATAATTATGGCTGGGGCCGACAATGCCGTCGAAATTAATCTCGACAAGAGGAGAAGCGGGCGCAGGGGAGGAAATAGCGGGCATGGGCCTCAGCGCTCCACGATCGTCAGGGTGTCGCCGGGGGCAAGGTTCAGTGCGTCGGCGGCCTCGCTGTCGATACGGATTTCGCCGTCGCCGTCGAACACTGCCTGCGCATAGGCGCAGCGGAAACCGGCGAGGTGCCCTGTCGCGGCGAGCACGCGCGTGCCGCGTTCCTCATGCGTGCCGGTAAGCCGCACCGCCCGCGCGCCGGAGACGCTTTTGAGATTGTCGATCTTGCCCAGCATGGTCGGCCCGCCGTCGAAAATATCGACATAGCCATTATATTTGAACCCCTCGGTTTCCAGCATCCGCATCGCGGCGCGGCCATTGGGGTGGGGCATGCCGATCACGGCGCGTGCCTGTTCGGATAGCATATCGACATAAATGGGCGTTTTGGGCATCAGGTCGGCAATGAACTGATGCCCGTGGATTGCGTTGAATGCGTCTGCCTCCTGAAAGCTCATGCCGAAGAAGCGCCCGGCAAGGCCATCCCAGAAAGGCGATCCGCCCGCCTCGTCGATCACGCCGCGCAGTTCCGCCAATATGCGCTCGCCGAAACGGGCGCGGTGCATCGCGATATAGAGATAGCGGCTGCGCGCGAGCAGCAGCCCCTGCCCCTCGGCGCGTTCGCGCGGGTGGAGGAAAAGGCCGCCGACCTCCGCCGCGCCTTCCAGATCGGTGGTGAGCGAGAGCATCTGCGCGCGGAAGGTACGCCCCAATTCCCGGCTATGCTGGGTCAGCGTGCCGATGCGATAGGAATAAAAGGGGGCCTTTTCTCCGACCTTGCTGAAGATCTGGCAGGTGCCGCGTATCTGCCCGGTATCGCGGTTTTCGAGCACGAACAGGATGAGGTCATCCTCGATACTGTCCTCGGTGCGGGAGAGGGCCGCGTGGGCGCGTTCCAGCTTCGCCGCCAGCGCGTCCCGGTCGGCGGGCAGGTTGGTGAAGCCGCCGCCCGTCACCTTCGCCATTTCGTATAGCGCCTGAAGGTCGCCTTCCGTGGCCGCACGGATGATGAAGCTCATGGCGTTTCTCCCTTGATGGCGGTTCCCTGCGCCAGCCGAGCCAGCACCAGCGCGGAAAGGCGCGCCCGCTCGGCCAGACTGTCGATCAGCAGAAATTCGTCGCTGCTGTGGATGGCGCCGCCGCGCGCGCCCATGGTGTCGACCACCGGCACGCCGCAGGCGGCGATATTATTGCCGTCGCACACGCCGCCGGTATCGCGCCAGCCAATGGCAAGGCCGAGATCCGCGCCCGCCCGCTTCACCAGATCGAACAGTCCCTGCGTGCGGGCATTCATCGGTTTGGGCGGGCGGTTGAAGCCGCCATGGACATGGATGCCCAGCCGATGCGCGATCATGACCGCCGCCGCACTGTCATCGACCAGCGCCTGCGCGGCCATCTGCATCGCCGCATCGGCGGGACGGAAATTGACGCGCAATATCGCCCGGTCCGGCACCATATTATTGGGGCCGCCGCCGTCTATCTTCGCCGGGTTGCAGGGCAGGCCGATCGCCTTTGCCCCTTCGGCAAGGCGCAGCGCCAGGTCGGCGGCGGCGAGCAGTGCATTGCGCCCGTCCTGCGGATTGCGCCCGGCATGGGCGCTGACGCCGGTAACGAGGATCGAGAAATTGCCGCTGCCTGCCCGTGCCCCGGCCAGCGTACCGTCGGCCAGCGCCGGTTCATAGGTCAGCGCGGCGGTCTTGCCCCGTGCCGCCTGCGCGATCAGCGCCGCCGAGGACAGGCTGCCCACTTCTTCATCGCTGTTGATGAGCACATCATAGCCGATCCGTTCGGAGAGCGGACTTGCCTCAAAAGCCCGCAGCGCGGCGAGCATGATCGCGAGGCCCCCCTTCATATCGGCCACGCCGGGACCGTTGAGGGTATTGCCGTCCAGCCAGCTCAGCGTCTGGAACGGATGACCGGCGGCGAACACCGTGTCCATATGCCCGGTAAGCAGCAGGCGAACAGGGGCGCCGGGCCGGACCGGCAGCAGCATATGACGGCCCATGGTGCGCGTGATGGTGCGTCCGTCGGTATCGATACTCTCGACAGGGGTGCCCTCGATCAGTTTCGGTTCGCCGGGGAGAGCGGAAAAGGCATCGGCCAGCAGCGCGGCCATTTCGGCCAGACCGGCCATGTTGTGCGACCCGCTGTTTACCCGCGCCCAGCGTTCGACCTGATCGAGCATCGGCGCATCGCCGGCGCGATCGAGCATCTCCAGTTCATCCGGGGTCAGGGCGATCATGGCCTATCATGGACCAGCCGCCGGTTCGTGCCAACCCCATGGGGCGGATCGGACGGCCTGTAAGAACCGCCCAGCCGACTCTTCCCCGATCTTTCCTCAAAAATCGTAGATCAGCGTGACCTTGCTGGTGGTGTCGAATGCCTTGTCGGTCAGCTTCGACCCGGATTCATATTGCATATTATAGGAAAGACGCGCGGTTAGCTTCGCGATGATGCGCGCATCGAGGGCTGTACGGCTGATGACGCTGGCGGTGTCGCTTTCGACATAGGAGGACGCCGTTTGCTGTAGCGACAGGGCCGGGTTGAGGCTCCATTTGAAATCGAGCGAGGAACGGCCGCCGAACTTCGTTTCGGTGCCGTCATCCGTATAGGCGGTGCGGCGCAGGGATGGGCCGAGCGTCGCGGACAAGGCGACTTTTTCGCTGGCGATGAACGTATATCCGATACCGAAGGAACCGGTATAACGGCCATCATAGCCGACGATCGGGTCGCGCTCATATTGCATCAGCCCATAGGCAAAATTGTGCGCGTCAAATTCATAGCGCGGCCCATAGGAGGCGAGGATGCGCTCCACCGATGTCTCGCCATTGGCGCGGCGATAATCGATGCTGCCCATCAGGACATGGGTCCAGCGCAGACCCTTGCGTGAAGCGGACAGGGTCGAACTCACACCGAATTCGCTGCTAGACCCTGTTGTACGGAGACCGCCCAGCTCGATCTTTCCATCCCAGAGGGCGAAGGCATTGGCCTGTCGGATTGCCGTTTCCCGTTCGCCCTCGGTCAGTGCTTCATGCTGGGCGACCATCGCCCGGATTTCGGTTTCGGCGCCGGGGGTGGCGTGGATCGCATATTTGACGATGGTGCTGATCTCGTCATCCTTGCCGCCGGCGAGGGCTTCTTCCAGCATCTGGCGGACCGGTGCGGGCAGGGGCGTGCTCTCGTCTTCCGCAGGGGATGAAGTTTCGGTGCCGGAGGAGGATGGACTCTCCGCCTGCACCAGACTGTCCGCGCGGGCTTGCAGGGGAGCGCCGGCTAATGTCAGACCGGCCAGGAACAGCGTCAATTGTCTCGGCATGGGTGCTTCTCAGGGCCTGTTCTAGGATTGGGTGCCGTTGCCCGGTTCCTGTCCGATTGTCCGGCCGACGCGGCATGGCATCGGGGCATCCGGGGGAAAGGGGCTGGCGTCTCAACCGGCAACCCGTCTCAACGGCGAATTGCCGGACGCACTCTTAGCGGTTCGCGCTCACGGTAAACAAGGGCCGGGGGGCCGAAAATCAGATAAGATGTTCGAATTCGTGGAGGATGTCGCGATAGAGCTTGCGCTTGAACGGCACGATCAGGTCCGGCAGGTCGACCGGATCCGCCCAGCGCCAGTCCCGAAACTCCTGATGGGCGGTGCGAATGTTCACATCCTCGTCGGTGCCGAGAAAGCGCATCAGATACCATATCTGTCGCTGACCGCGATATTTTCCGCCCCAGATCTTGCCGATCAGTTCATCGGGCAGGTCGTAGAACAGTTCTTCCTTGCCGCGTGCGATGATGTTGACCAGATCGGGCGCGATACCGGTTTCCTCGCCCAGTTCCCGCAAGGCCGTATCCTTCGGGTCTTCCCCTTCATCGATGCCGCCTTGCGGCATCTGCCAGGCCTCGACCGTGCTGTCGAGCCGCTGGCCGACGAAGACCTTGCCATCCATATTGACCAGCATCATGCCGACACAGGGGCGATAGGGCAGGGAGGAATTCATGGCTTTATCGTGCAATCCGGTTGAAATTCTTTCCAGCGGCGGGAGGGGATGGACTCATCCCGTTCCTCAGGGGGCGTACCCTTTAACCGACAGACCGGTTTCGCGCCATAGCTGGTTTCGATAAATATTTACCGCGCGGATTGCCGCTTCGAAAGGCTTGCGGGCCTCTCTTCGTCCATGTTGCTTGACGGGCGGGTGTGCCGGTGGAAAGGGTGGGAGATGACCGGAAGCTGGAAACTGACCCTCCCCTGTACCAGAGCGGAAGCCGAAGCGTTGAGCGACGATATGGGGGTGCTGGCCGATCTCGACCCGCCGCCCGCGCTGATGACGAGTGAGGTGGAAACCGACAATCCCGACCGCTGGCAGATCGATGCCTATTTCGAAGGCCGGCCGGACAAGGCGACTATTGCCCGATTGCAAGCGATGCTGCCCAGCAGCACGGGCGTGAAGCCGGTGATTGAGAAGCTGCCGGATGAGGATTGGGTGACACTGAGCCAGCAGGGGCTGGAACCGGTGATCGCCGGGCGCTTCCATGTGCGCAACCATGCCGATGATCCGGTGCCGGGGGGCTATGTTCCGCTGCTGGTGCCTGCCGGGCGGGCCTTCGGCACTGGTCAGCATGAAACGACGAGCGGTTGCCTCGAAATGCTCGACCGATGTCGCAGGCTGGGCGAACGCTTCGGCAATATCGCCGATGTCGGCACCGGCACCGGCCTGCTTGCCTTTGCTGCGCTGCATCTCTGGCCGCGCGCGCTTGTCACCGCATCCGACATCGATCCGGCGGCGGTCGAGGTGACGGCGGAGAATGCCGCGCTGAATCATGTCGCGCTCGGCGGCGGGCGGGGGCGACTTTCGCTCTATGTCGCGGCGGGCGTGGATAATCCGGGGGTGCAGGGGCGGGCGCCCTATGATCTCGTCATCGCCAATATTCTCGCCGGGCCGCTGATCGAACTCGCGCCGTCCCTGAGCGCGGTGCTGGAGGAAGGCGGCACGCTGATCCTTGCCGGACTGCTCGGCGATCAGGCCGACCGGGTGATCGCCGCCTATCGCGCGCAGGGGCTGCGGCTGGTCGACAGGCTGACTGTGGACGGTGCCGAGTGGCCGACATTGCGATTTCGCAAGCGCCCCGTGATCGGCTGGAAGCGCCCACAGCGTCTGGTGGCCGGTGCCAATGGCGAGGCGCCCGGCTTCGGTAGCTGGTGACGATCTCGCGCCTGACCTCGTGATGCTGAGCCGCCTGACCCTGAGCGATTTTCGCAATCATCAGGATGCGCTGATCGTGCCGCGTCATGCGTTTATCGTGCTGACCGGAGAAAATGGCGCGGGTAAGACCAATATATTGGAGGCGGTTTCGCTGCTGACGCCGGGGCGGGGGCTGCGCGGCGCGGCGCTGGTCCAGATGGCGCGGCAGGGCGGTGGCGGCGGTTTCGGCGTCGCGGCGCAGGTCGACGGCGTCACCATCGGTACCGGCACCAGTGCCGACGCGCCCGAACGGCGGCAGGTGCGGATCGGCGGCGTCGCCCATGCCGCGAGCGCGCTGGCCGATTATCTCTCGGTGCTGTGGCTCACCCCGGCGATGGACCGGCTGTTTCAGGAAAGCGCGGGGGGGCGACGGCGCTTTCTCGATCGGCTGACGCTGGCCTTGCGCCCGGCCCATGCCACCCACGCGACCCGCTATGAGGCCGCGATGCGGGCGCGCAACAAGCTGCTCGCCGATGCCGTGCGCGGCTGGGACGAGCATTGGCTCTCGGCGCTGGAGGCGCAGATGGCCGAACATGGCGAGGCGATTGCGGTCGCCCGTGCCGACATGGTGGCGCGGCTGAATGCCGTGCTGGAAGCGGCGCCGGAAGGGCCGTTCGCCCGTCCCGCGTTGATGCTTCAGGGACCGGAAGGGGAAGCGGCGGATGCCGAAGGGGCGGATGCGCTGGCCGGGCGGTTGCGAGAAGGGCGCCGCCGCGACGCGGCCGCGGGACGAACGTTGACCGGTCCGCACCGCAGCGACCTTCTCGTTACCCATGTGGCAAAGGCGCAGGCGGCGGCGCTCTGTTCGACCGGAGAGCAGAAGGCGTTGCTGCTCTCGATCATTCTCGGCCATGCGGCGCTGGTGGGGCAGGCGCGGGCCATGCCGCCGGTGCTGTTGCTCGATGAGGTCGCCGCGCATCTCGATCCGGGTCGCCGGATCGCGCTGTTCGAGCGGCTGGCGGCGACCGGGAGCCAGATCTGGATGACGGGGACCGAAGCCGGGTTGTTTACCGGGCTTGGCGAAGCCACCCATTTGCATGTTGCGGACGGACGGCTGGGGCCGATCGGCGATCAGCCCTGACGGCCGTCAGGCGCTGAAACGCTGAGGCTTTCGGGCCTGTTGTGCCAGACCGGGAGCGGATCAGTCCGCCTTCACATCCTCGAACCACGCTTCGACCGGCCCGTTGAGCTTGATCGTCAGTGGCTGACCGTGGCGATCGCGCGTCTTGCCGGCGGCAACGCGAACCCAGCCTTCGGAAATGCAATATTCCTCGACATCGGTCCTCACGCGGTCCTTGAAACGGATGCCGATGCCCCGGCGCAATGTCTCCATGTCGAAATGGGGGCTGCGCGGATTGGTGGAGAGCCGGTCGGGCGGCATATCTCCGCCTGCGGGGGTGGTGGTCGGTTCCTGCGGGGTTTCGGTGTCGGTCATGAGAGCAGCGCCTAGCGGTTTCGACGGCGCGGATCAACTCTTCAACGTAGCGAGGAAAGGTGCCGGGCATTGTCTTCGACGCACTGTCAGCGGGGACGGACATGTGCATCGTTCGCCATCGACAAGCAGCGTGATGGTCCCGCTCTCCTGCATCAGCATGACCTGATCTTCTCGCGCCAGTTCCTCCGTCGGGCCGCCAAGAAAATCCTGATTCAGCCAGGCCCAGCCATGGGATGCGAGGTCACCGATCCCGTCGGTATGAATCGCGTGGATATGCAGGGCGTCCGGCCGGGGGTCTATAAACAGGGCCCCATGGCCGCTTTCCTGTCCTTCGATCCGGATGCGGTCGCCTTCCCATGTCTGTTCCAGTGCTGTCGGGATGCTGTCGAGCAACGCCGGGAGATCGCCTTCCCTGATGTCCTCGCGTACGGTGCCCCAATGGGCGGCCGGTCCCGCGATCACGCCGACCAGCGAGCGGAAGTCGGGTCCCTCGATCATCGGCAGGGCGACTGTGGTTTGCGCGCGTGCCGCCTTTTCGATGATTTCACTCGCTTCCCTGTCTCCGTGCAGCCGCTTTGCCAGCAGGTTCATCGTGCCGCCGGGCAGGATCAGCAGGGCAGGGCCGGACGGTTCGCCATAGTGATTGACCACCGCGCGCGCCGTGCCGTCGCCGCCGAGGCTGGCGATGATGTCGGGGGCGGAACGTGCGATTTCGTTCCTTTCGGGCAGGCCCCGTTCGGCAAGGTCGATGACATGCATAACGGTCAGCCCCGCGTCGGCGATGACCTGTTTAATCGACGCGATTCGCTTTGCGTCGGTGGTGCCGCTCCGGCTGTTCGTCACAAGCCATAAACTGGTCATGCAGAGGTAACGGCCGGGCGGCGAAAAAGTGCCGTGCGCTTGGGGCTTTTCCCGGTTAAGGAGCCCGCATGAAAGCGCAAGGCCAGAAACTGACCGCACTGGTCCTCGCCGGAAGCCGGCCGGGGACGGATCCGCTGGCGCAGGCCGCCGGGGTCGCCACCAAGGCACTGGTGCCGGTCGCGGGGCGGCCGATGATCGATCATGTCGCGCGCGCGCTGCTCGACCACCCGGCAATCGGTACGGTGGTGCTGATGGCGCAGCAGCCCGAGGCGCTGGCGGAGGATCCGCAGACGGCATGGCTGAAGCAGGAACCGCGCGTCCATTTCCGGACAAGCGGCAACGGGATCAGCCAGTCATTACTGGACTGGATGGAGGAAAATCCTTCCGGCCTTCCCGCGCTGGTGACGACGGCCGACAATGTACTGCTGAATGCGGCGATGATCGATGCCTTTCTTGCCGGGGCGGCGGGGAGCGATGTCGCCGTCGCGATGGTGGAGCGGGCGGTGCTGATGCGCGCATGGCCGCAATCGCGCCGGACCTGGCTCAAATTCCGGGGTGGGGCATGGTCCGGGGCCAATCTCTTCTGGCTGGGCGGGCAGGGGGCGGCTCATGCCCTCGCCAAATGGCGGGGGATAGAACAGGACCGGAAAAAGGGGTGGAAGATCGTTTCGGCTTTTGGTCCCGCACTGTTGCTCGGTACCGCGTTGCGCCTGCTGAGCGTGCATCAGGCGGTGGCGAAGGCCGGGCGCAGGCTTGGCGCGGGGGAGGCGCGTGTCGTGCCGATGCCGATGGCCGAAGCCTGCATCGATGCAGACAAGCCCGACGACCTGACCCTGATCGAGACGATATTGGCCCGGCATGCCTCCGATGGAGAGAGGGCGCATTTGCGATGAACCGCGTCGATTCGGCGCATCTCCTTCGCGCCGCCGGGTCGGCCGCGGTGTTTGCCTGTCTGGCCGGTGTCGCACTGTTCTCGGTCATGGACGTGGTGATGAAGATGCTGGCGCTGGTGATCGGCGCCTATAATGCATTGCTGTTTCGCAGCATCGTCGGCAGCCTGTTGAGCGGAACGGCGATGATCGCGAGCGGCAATCGCTGGCCGCCACGGCCCGTGCTGGCGCTGCATGTCCGGCGCGGAATTGTGAATACCGCGATGGGCTGGTTGTTCTTCTGGGCGCTGACGCAGCTTCCGCTGGCCGAGGCGATTGCGCTTTCCTTCGTTGCGCCGATCATCGCCCTATATCTGGCCGCGATCCTGCTGGGGGAAGCGGTCGGTAAAACGGCGATCCTTTCCGCTTTGCTCGGCCTTGCCGGGGTCGGCATCATCCTGTCGGGGCGCCTCAGCGGCGATTATCAGGAATCGGCGCTGTGGGGCGCGCTGGCGGTGATCGGGTCTGCGGTGCTGTTCGCCTATAATCTGGTGCTGCAACGCCAGCTCGCCCAGCAGGCGGGCATGGTGGAAATGAGCTTTTTCCAGAACGGTATGACTCTGGCGCTGCTGCTGCCTTTCCTGCCTTTCCTGGCGGTCGTGCCGCTGGGCGGGCAATGGGCGCTGGTGGTGGGGGCGGCGGTGCTGGTCATCCTGTCGCAAATGTGTCTGGCCTGGGCCTATGCCCGCGCCCCGGCCTCGCGTCTCATTCCGCTGGAATATAGCGCCTTTGTCTGGGCATCGATCATGGGCTGGCTGTTCTTTGCCGAGCATTTGTCGCTGGCGGTGGTGGCCGGGGCGGCGGTGATCGTTGCCGCCTGCCTGATCGCTGCCCGGCAACGCCCGGAAATGGCCGCCCATGTGGAAGCCGACACGGCCTGATCGAAACGGGAAAGACAGATATGACCCTTGATATTCGGGAAGCGCGGCCGGATGATGCCGGGCTGATCTTCCGTTTCATTTGCGACCTCGCGGAATATGAGAAATTGCGCCATGAGGTGAAGACGACACCAGAGGGACTGGCCGCCCGGTTGTTTGGCCCGCGCCCCTATGCCGAGGTGCTGATCGCGGAGCAGAACGGCGATCCTGTAGGCTTTGCCTTGTTCTTCCACAATTTTTCGACTTTCGAGGGCAAGCCGGGCCTTTATCTCGAGGATCTTTATGTCGAGCCGGGGGCGCGTGGCGGCGGCGCGGGCAAGGCGTTGCTTTCCCGCCTGGCGCAGCTGGCGATAGAGAGGGATTGCGCTCGTCTGGAATGGTGGGTGCTGGACTGGAATGAACCGTCCATCGCCTTTTATCGTTCGCTGGGCGCGCGGGCGATGGACGAATGGACGGTTTACCGCGTCGATGGCACCGCCCTGACGTCTTTGGCCGGTCATTTCCAAGCCGACTCTTGACGGCGAGTCCTCCGGCGGGGCATTGTCCGCCCCGGAACAAATCAGGAAATCGGGAACAGGGATCATGGCCAGCCGGGCTCCGGCCAAGCGTAATTCGGACTGGCGCATCACGCTGAAACGCAGCCTCATGCGCGCGGGAAAGCTGTTGGGTGCGATTGTGCTTGGCCTGCTGATCGTTTTTCTGGCGCTGGCGCTGCTCGGTTATCATGAGAGCGACCCGTCGATGAGTACGGCGGCGGGCGGTGCTGTCGAAAATGTGATGGGGTGGCCCGGCGCATGGGCGGCTGGCGCGCTGCTCGGCCTGTTCGGTCTGGGGTCGGTGATGTTGCTGCCGCTGATCGCGACCTTTGCCCGGCGCTTGTGGATCGATGACGACATGGCCGGATGGATCGGGCAGGTCGGGCGCTGCGTCGGCGGCGTGGTGATGATCGGGACCGGGCTGGAACTGATGGCGCCGGGCGTGCCGGTCGGCCTGCCCGCCGGGCGTGGCGGCGTGCTGGCGCAGCTGCTGGCGCGTCAGGTCCAAAATCTCTCCAGCCTTGCCGCGGGAAGCTGGGTCCGCCCGATTGAATGGGTGGTGTTGCTGTCGCTGGTCTTCGTGGGACTGGTGGTTTGTTATCGTTCCTGGCAACTGGAACGCCCGCTCGTGGTGCTGAAGCGCCCGTCGCTGCCGCGCTTGCCGCGTTTGTCGCTGGCGGGGCTGTTCCATGCGCGCGACCGGGAGGAGCCGCCCTTCGCCCCCGACGAGGAAGAGGAAGACACCGGGCGCAAGGCTGCGCCGCGCCCGCAGGTATCGGCCGAACCCAAGCCGCCGATCCGTATCCAGTCACCGGGCGAGGCCACTGCGCCACGCGCCGCGACCCAGGCTCCCGCGCCGAAGCAGGAGGATCTGTTCGGCCATGGCGCCGCTACGGCGTCGCTGCCTTCGCCCGAATTGCTGGCCGAGGCGCCGCCCAACAGCGCACCCAAGATCGACAAGGCCGCGCTGGAGCGTAACGCCCGGCTGCTGGAAAGCGTGCTCGACGATTTCCATGTGAAAGGCAATGTGACCGAGGTTCGCCCCGGCCCGGTCGTCACCATGTATGAACTGGAGCCTGCGCCCGGCATCAAGGCGAGCCGGGTGATCCAGCTTGCCGACGATATTGCGCGCAACATGTCGGCCCTGTCGGCCCGCGTCGCGGTGATTCCGGGCCGCACGGTGATGGGTATCGAACTGCCCAATGTGAAGCGCGAATCCGTCGTGCTGCGCGAACTGATCGAAAGCGGGGCCTTCGCCGACCAGCATGCGCAGCTTCCGATCATTCTCGGCAAGAATATCAATGGCGAACCGGTCGTCGCCGATCTCGCGCCCATGCCCCATCTGCTGATCGCGGGCACGACCGGGTCGGGCAAGTCGGTTGGCCTCAACTGCATGATATTGTCGCTGCTTTACCGGATGACGCCGGATGAGCTTCGCCTCATCATGATCGACCCGAAGATGCTGGAACTCAGCATTTATGACGATATCCCGCATCTGCTCTCGCCGGTGGTGACGGAACCGGCCAAGGCGATCCGCGCGCTCAAATGGGCGGTGGAGCAGATGGAGGACCGCTATCGCATGATGGCGTCGATCTCCGTCCGCAACCTCGCCAATTATAATGAGAAGGTGCGCGCCGCACAGGCCAAGGGCAAACCGCTCGGTCGTCGCGTGCAGATCGGTTACGACCCCGAAACGCATCAGCCTATTTACGAGGAGGAACAGCTCGATTTCCAGCCGCTACCGCAGATCGTGGTGGTGGTGGACGAGCTGGCCGACCTGATGATGACCGCGGGCAAGGAGGTGGAATTCCTGATCCAGCGGCTT